>CAZPAE010000142.1:0-6654 GCA_964584455.1 uncultured Thioalkalispiraceae bacterium | reverse complement strand
GTATTAGAGAATGTATATATTAATGGTCAACTGCGTGCCAGACATGTCACCGATTTATCCGGCAATATTACCCATAAGTATATTTTCTCCGATTGGCAGGAGCGTGATTTTTCCGAACAAGAAAACTTGATGAACCATCTTCTTGGCCAAGACGATCCTAACTTGAACCCAGTACAATGGATATTTGATGATGGTTGGACGGAGAATAGCAGTGAAACGGTTAGCGAATACTTAATGCGTCGTGATCTTGAGGTTAATAGTTATACCGATACTGATGGTAGACGCTATAGAATTGATAATCTTAATAGAACTTACCATGACTTAGATGGCAAGGTTACCTATGATTACACATGGCGGGCGCCAAGTGGTAGCCTGGCGAATACATTTAGTCACGAGCATAATTACCTAGAATACCAATACAATATTGATGGTACGTTATATCGACAAGTGGTTAGAGATCACCAAGGTAATATTGAGGCTTATAAGGAAAGTAGCTATGAATATTGGGATACGGCAAAATTTAGATCATCAAATATAGTAACGTATACTAATGGTAATCTCTTTGGTCTATCATCTGAACCTACGCGTACTTATAATGCCGTCACAGGGTTTGTTGAAAGTAATGGTCGTTATGAAACCGATCATAATGGTCGCGTAATAGCGGATAATGATTATGATCATCGCTGGTTTTATGCCAATGATAAACTCATGATGAACTTTGGTGATCGAACTGTTGAAAGGGAAGACTTCAGTTATGCGGAGCATATTAATGGTGCGGTAGATGATGTGCCAAGTGCTTTAGCAAACCGATTTAGAAATTCAACTAGCCCCTATATCGCCATTAGCCCGGAATATCCTGGCACATCCTTAAGTAGTTATACAGTTAGGGCCGGTGAGAGTTTACGCTCTATTGCCGGTAACCTTTGGGGGGATGAAAGCCTATGGTATTTATTAGCTGATAGAAATGGCCTAAATACCGAAGGGCAGCTCAAAGCTGGGCAGCAAATTCGTATCCCTAATGTAGTGGCGAATGTTCATTATACTAGCGATACATATAAGGTTTACAGTGAAGAAAGTATCCTAGGTTATAATCCAGATGTTTATACACAAACATGGCAGATCCCGCAACGAGATAGCGGTGGTTGTGCAGATGTGCTTAAAGTGGTTGTTGTAGTGGCAAGTATTGTTGTTACTGCCGGTGCAACCGCAGCGCTAACACCATACTTTATCGGTGTAACAGGAAGTACTATTTTAGGTTCAGCGATTGCTGTAGGGCTTGGCAGCGCCATTGGTAATGTGGCAGCCCAGGCAACGGCGATTACTTTAGGGTTGCAAGATGATTTCTCATTTAGGGATGTAGCCGTAGCAGGGGTTACTGGCTTCATCACCGGTGGTTTAAGTGAATATTTGGTACCAGGTTCTATATCAGGTGCTGTCACCGGCTTAAGCTATAAACCTAATAATTGGGAGTTGTTGCGAAACGGCTTTATTCAAAGCGCCGCGAGTCAAGGTGTTGAAATATTAAGTGGTAATCAAGACGGCTTTAATTTCCGTGAGCTAGCCGCATCCAGTATTTCTAATTTTGTGGTAGGTAATGTATCGCGAGGAGCAAACCCTGCCAATACGTCCACACCGAATCAAGGTTTGAATCCATTTGCAAGCAATGTTATTTCCCAAGGTAGTCGACTACTGACGGGTGCCCAATCTAGCTTTGATTTTGCTGCACTGGCTTCAAATAGTATTGGTAATGCCTTAGGTGGGCGTTTAAGCAGTTGGGTGAGAGAAGAACAGCGACTTGCACAACAAGTAGAGAATGACTTGAATCGCAGCGATGTTGTTGGTGGGCTAGGCACTGAAAAACTGAACAAATTATTTGATGAGCAGTTTGGTTCTGTTTTAGAGATAGAAAATCTAGCGCTTGATATCGATAATATTAATGGCCAGCGCGAGATAACCATTGGCAGTGGCCAAACACTCAGTGACATAGTGGCAGAGAACTATCCGGGTGTAGGTTACGACCCTGAACTCATCATGCAAGTTGCTTTAGATAATGGCTTGGCCAGCCCACATGATATTCGCGCTGGTGATACCTTAACTCTCGGTAATATAAATTCATTGGAGTCTATTGATATCTCTGACACTTATCGTGCTGATTATGATGCGCGTGCATTTGATTTTGCTAACCCAAATAGATTTGCTGACGAAAGAGAATATGATTTCTTAACCGAGGCTAACTTTGATGAGCGGGTAGGTGGGTTTATTGACCGTGCATACGATGCTGAGCTGGATCATTTATTAGATCAAGCTATTAGAGATGAGATTAATCTTGAACGACAGTATAATGCTTCTGTTAGTCAAGATAACAGTCCCACTCGCCGAGGTGGGGTTAGGAGCAATGGTAGTCGGTCAATTGTTTCAGATGGATTCAGAAATGATTATGAACGTGGATTAGCCAATTTATCATCGAATGGATTCTACCTAACCGATAGCAATACAAGTGGTGTCAATATTGCGAAAGGGTTTTTAGGGTTTGGTGTCGATGATGATCTACCATTAGATAGAATTATTAATGGCCGAGAAAATTTAGTCGGATTGAAGAAAATAGGTCAGTTAGATGTTGGTGTAAGTTCTTTCGAAATGTCCTCAATGGCCTCAGCTGAAGCAAGTACCGGTTTTTATAGGAGCCAGGATGGCAATGAACCGCTACAAAATCCAGGTACAGGCCCTGGTACAGGTCCAGATCGGATTCCGGGTGCAGAAGGTAGAACAGGTAAAGCAAATGCTGCTGGTTTCTTGCTTGACAATATTAATGCCTATAACACAGTTCAACAGGTCCATAATAGACCAGAGCAAACATATTTATTCTTCGAAGATAATAATGGAGAACGGTTCGTACAGTTTAATAGACATATGTTTGATTTACAGCAAGTCACAACGCCAGGTGGTTCTAGCATTAAATCTGTACCGATTACTATAACGCCAGAAGCAAGTAATGTTCAGAGACACTTTAATAGTTTTTGGTATCGATACTATCGATAGTAATATATATTTTATAGATTATTGGAATGACTAAAAACTGAAATTGAGTAGAAGTGAGTTTTTTAAGCTTAATCGGGATACACAATACTTTGTATCCCGTTTTTTCTGCTCCAATATCTCTATTACATTGCGTCCACTAAATATAGGACACATTTTTTTTTAATCGCACTAAACATTTTTGCTTTTTTGATGGTTAATATAATAAAGACGTGATGAAACGATAGCTTGTCTTCATTACGCTATTACATACTTTATCTTTACTCCCCATCCCTTTATTTTTCCCAATATATTGATATTGGTTTGTCCCCTAAATCTGGGACAAATTTTTTTTCAATTTAACTAAACATTTTGCTGATTTCCGTGGTTAAGGTAAGAAACGTGATATGTGTTTTTGCACAGTCGTTTTAGTGCGCAAGGCATAACACATGAAAGATCACTTATATAACTAATATAAAGGAAAGCAGAATGGTTAATTTGGTTACCGGTGAAGGTTTAGGCTTATACAACACTTCATTAAACGTATTAGGTAGTGCCACAGGAAATGCCCAATTAGGTCGATTTGGTAATCAAGTCCATGTGAACACAGCCACCGGTAATTTGATTGTGCGCCAGCGCGATGAATTTGTGACCGGCCTCGGTGCTGACTTGTCCTTGTTCCGCAGCTATAACGCATTGGGCCAATGGGATGGGGATAATAACGATAACTGGCAACTGAGTATCCATCGTCGAGTGCATGACTTAACCGGTACAGTAAACACGGCTGGTTCCACGGTGCAAAAAACCTTTGGTGATGGTTTGGTCGCCACTTATGCTTATGATGTAGACCAAGGCATCTATGTGTCCACTGAAGGGGACGGGGCACACGATACTTTAACTTATAATAATGGTGTGTGGGCTTGGCAAGATGGCGATGCCGACTATACCGAACAATACAATGCGGATGGCCAAGGGGATTGGCGCTTATCCCGTACGCAAGATATTAATGGGAATGGGCAAGAGTATTCTTATAATGCCAGTGGCCAAATCTATGAAGTGGAAAATGACGACGGTCAAATCACGGCCCTTACCTGGAACGGCACTCAACTAAGCGAAATCAGTGTCACTAGCAATGGACAAACTACCACCCGCACC
Source organism: uncultured Thioalkalispiraceae bacterium (assembly GCA_964584455.1). Taxonomy (GTDB): domain Bacteria; phylum Pseudomonadota; class Gammaproteobacteria; order UBA6429; family Thiohalophilaceae; genus CAZPAE01. The sequence continues at coordinate 2,484 of CAZPAE010000142.1, read as the reverse complement.
AGTTACGGTTATGATGGTCAAGGCCGATTATCCACGGTCACCGTCGATTTAACCCCAGCCGATGGGGATACCAGTGATGGTGATACTTATACCACTACCTATACTTACCATGACAATGTCGGCAATAACCATTTAATCGAAAGTATTCGTCAAAGTGACAACACGGAAATGCATTTCGACTATACCGAGATTGATGGGGTTTTCCGGGTAACGCGTTTTACCGATGGCAACGGTCATGAGACTGAGCTTGCTTATAACCAGGTGGTGTACAATCTGGATGCAACCGCGATTGCCAGTAATGTAAATACAACGGGTCAACGCTATACCCCACAAGCTGAGGACAGTTGGGCCAGTATTGCTAGTGAGTTCTATGGTAGTGCGGATGCGGCAGATGCATTGAGTCTTGCAACTGGCCTGTCTGTCGTACCGAGTACGGGGTTCATTGATTTACCCACTATATTGAGCACTACTGTGGCAGATATCCCGGCACAATGGAACGCCAATGATCAACTGATTAGTACCGAGATCGTTGAAACCACCCAGCCCTATCAATTGGATCAAACCGAGCTTACCCAGCCCGGCACTGTGCATTGGTCACAGGACTTCGAGACCGATGATAGTGGTGTACTAATTGATGGAGCCACCCGTGCCAATGGGCGAGTGAATTTTGATTACTTAGGTGAAGGTGGCCAATATATCACCCGTCAACAAAATTATGCCTTCAGTGAAGGGGTCACCTTCCGTGCGGAAGTTACCACCACTGCTACCACCCATGGTTTAACAGTGGGCATTGGTAGCGTCGGGAATTGGGAAAACGTACATGAAGTAGCCTTTTATGATGGGAATATCAACGCTAGTTTCTTTAATGGCAGTTATCATGAATACCCGACGATGGGACAATTTGTGCCTGGTGAAACCTATGTGGTGGAAGTCGAAACCAGCGCTACAGGTAGCACTCTGTATGTATACGAATTAGGCTCTGATCGTGCTAGTACTGCCATCGTACCTCACCCTCAGTCGATTACTTGGGATGATGCTTATTTCAGAGTGAGTGGTTATGGGTTCAGTTCACCGACCCCACTGGAATCCAGCGTTGACAATATGAGTGAAACCAGTGGCGGTGGTGGCAGTCCTTACTATGTTGTTGAAGCTGGTGAAACTTGGGCAGACATTGCGGCCAAACTTTATGGTACAGCAAATGTTAGTGACGAGTTGCAAGCGGCATTGAATATCGGCAGTTTAAATGCCGGCGATCAACTCACCAACTTGCCGAGTACACTGATCGATACCATTACTACTGAAGTTAATGTCACTCCTTACTATGTTGTGGGAGAGGACGATGATTGGGCTAGCATCGCCGATACCGTTTACGACGATGCAAATGCCGCCGATGCACTACGTGACAGCATGAATAACATCAGCTTCACTGCTGGTGATTCTTTAAATTTGCCCACTGTACTCAATGGCATGATTTCAGGTGCGATAGGTAATAGCACGCATACGGTTATTACTAATGAATTGGGACAAACCACCGTTTATACCCAGGACCCCCAGGGTCGACTAACTGACATTACCCAGAATATTGATGCCGAGGTGCGTTTGCATCAACAGTTTGAATACGACGCGCAGGATAATGTCACTGCCATGATTGATGGCAACGGTAACCGCACTGAATATGTGTATGACAACCGCGGAAATCGTATTTATGAGCATAATAGCGAAGGCCAAGTGGTACTACGCCGCTTTGATGCCAATAACCGTTTAGTCAACGAAGTCCAATACCAAGCGAACACCTTTTGGTCTGCTGGGTTTGATGCCAGTACGGTGAATGATGTTTGGGATATTTATGATGAGGATCCACCCGGGGCCAGTATCAATGTGGTGTACGATGAGACCTTAGGGCGTGAGGTTATCTCACTCAATGGCGATGGCCTGAATAATGGATATTTATTACAAGCCAACACAAACTCGTCTTTGCGTTGGTCCAATAACGAAGACGTTGTCTTGAGTTGGAACCAGCAATTTGATGAGTCCTTTGTTATCTATGTTAGCGTGGATACCACTGATGGACATCGGTATTTAACCTACAACACCAGTAACGGGGCACCGTCGATGTCGGGTCCTGAATACCGATATTTTGGTTTGGGCGATCTTACCGATGGTCAATGGCATAGTATTAGCCGTAATCTGAATGAAGACTTGCATGCATTAGAACCCGATGTCGATATCCTCAATGTCAATGGTGTGGTGGACATTAATCATTTTCGTGTGCGCGGTAGTGGCCGCATCGATAATGTGCGGCTTAGTAAAGCGGCGCCACCCCAACCACAACGTTATGTGTACGATAATTTTGATCGACTTACTTATAGCATTACGCCAGAAGGGAGCGTTACCGAGTATAAGTATGACAACCAAGGCAACCTTGAAAGTGAGATCATCTATTTACAAGCACGTTATCCTTTTGAAAACGGGGTAAACTTAACG
>CAZPAE010000141.1:3268-6660 GCA_964584455.1 uncultured Thioalkalispiraceae bacterium | reverse complement strand
AACCGAAAGCTTCGAAACGTGCTTTACAAATTTCTTTCATTGCTTTGGTAGATTCTTTTAAGAATTTACGTGGATCGAAGTTAGCAGGGTTATCCGCTAAGTGCTTACGAATCGCACCAGTTGATGCCATACGTAAATCAGTGTCGATATTTACTTTAGCAACACCGTGCTTGATGCCTTCTTGAATTTCTTCTACCGGCACACCGTAAGTTTGGCCCATGTCACCACCATAGTTGTTGATGATTTCTAGCCAGTCTTGCGGCACAGAAGAAGAACCATGCATAACAAGGTGTGTGTTAGGAATGCGTTCGTGAATTTCTTTAATCCGATCAATACGTAGAATTTCACCAGTAGGCTCTTTAGTGAATTTGTACGCACCGTGTGATGTACCAATGGCAATGGCAAGTGCATCAACACCGGTTTGCGCAACGAAGTCAGCTGCTTCTTCTACGCCGGTTAATAGCATGTCCATGTCTAACTTGCCTTCGGCACCATGACCATCTTCTTCGCCCATTTCGCCGGTTTCCAATGAACCTAAGCAACCTAGTTCACCTTCAACAGATACACCGCCAGCGTGTGCCATTTCTACTACGGTACGAGTGACGTTAACGTTATATTCGAAAGACGCGGGTGTTTTCATGTCTTCCATTAATGAGCCGTCCATCATCACCGAGCTAAAACCAGACTGAATTGAACGCAAGCAAACGCCAGGTGCTGAACCATGATCTTGATGCATCACCACAGGAATATGTGGGTACATTTCGAGCGCTGCTGAGATTAAGTGGCGTAGGAATGGTTCGCCAGCATAAGAACGGGCACCTGCAGAACCCTGCATAATCACAGGACTGTTGGTTTCATCCGCCGCTTGCATAATGGCATGAACTTGTTCCATGTTGTTGACGTTAAAGGCAGGCATGCCGTAACCATTTTCAGCGGCATGATCCAATAGTTGTCGAAGAGAAATAAGGGCCATTTTGGACCTCCTTTTAATGTTTCAGCTTAACTAGTTGATTTATATAATAAAATTATTCATCCGCTGTCGTTTGCGATTCGATCAGCTCGCCAACTCGGATAATTTTTAGGGTATTCGTTCCACCTAGCTCACCCATCATGTCCCCTTTGGTGATGATCACTAAATCGCCATCGCGCACAGCACCACGGCGCAATAGCTCGTCCACCGCTTCACGGTTGACTTCAGCGTGATCTTTGACAGTTGGCTCAAAGCTAACCGGGTAAACACCACGGTAAAGGGTTACTTTTCTACGCGTCTCAACATGTGACGTCAAGGCATAGATGGGGATTCCGGAACTGATTCGTGACATCCACAATGTGGTCGAACCAGACTCTGTTAAGGCCGCGATCGCCTTCACGTGCAGGTGATTGGCCGAATACATTGTTGCCATCGCAATCCCTTCATCGATACGCTCAAACGTGCTATCGATGCGGTGATCGGAATGGGTCACTTCGCGCTGCTTCTCTGCCTCACGGCAAATGCGATCCATGGCGGAAATGGCTTTATCCGGATATTTCCCGGTTGCCGTCTCAGCCGATAGCATCACCGCATCAGTGCCATCTAACACAGCATTGGCCACATCAAAAACCTCAGCACGAGTAGGTAATTGACTGGAAATCATGGATTCCATCATCTGGGTTGCGGTAATCGCCACCCGATTACGGGTCCGTGCAGTGCTAATCAGCCGTTTTTGCACCGGTGGTAGTGCCGCATCACCAATTTCGACCCCAAGGTCTCCTCGGGCAATCATAATGGCGTCAGAGGCATCGATAATGTCTTCGACACAATCCAGACACTCCGCACGCTCAATTTTAGACACAATGCCGCACTCGCCGCCTTCTTGCTCAAATAAACGGCGGGCTTCTTTGACATCCTCCGCATGGCGTACAAAAGAAACCGCGAGATAATCCACTTGCATCTTAGCCGCAGTTTTAATGTCGTTACGATCTTTATCGGTTAAAGCGGGTGCAGATAGGCCACCGCCCTGACGATTAATACCTTTGCGATCACTTAAAGTGCCACCCACAACGACCCGGCAAATAACCTGCGTATCATTGGACTCCTCAACCCAGAGCACAACCCGGCCGTCATCTAACAGCAAGGTATCACCACGCTTCACATCTTTGGGTAATTCTTTGTAGGCAAGACCAACCCGCTCAATATTGCCATCAAGGTCTCCGCACTGCGTATCCAAGATGAATGTTTCACCTTCTTCTAAGAAGATTTCACCATCTTTGAACTTCTCAATGCGGATTTTAGGACCTTGTAAGTCGGCCAGTACGCCGACCTGACGCCCATGAGCACGGGCTCGATTGCGAACCCGCTCAGCCCGTTCGATATGTTCCTGTGCAGAACCATGGGAGAAGTTGATACGAACAACATCAACCCCCGCTTCCAATATTTTGTCCAGCATTTTCGGATCATCCGTAGCTGGTCCTAACGTTGCGATGATCTTGGTTCTTCGTAACATACCTTACATACTTCTAAAGTGGGTTAATGAAAGGGGCTTAGTATATATGAACCCGAGGTAGATGAGAGAACTCATCGGCATCAAATTACTTCGCTCGCTCTTCCAACATAGCAACAGCCGGTAACGTTTTACCTTCAAGGAATTCTAAGAAGGCACCACCTGCTGTTGAAATATACGATACCTTGTCATAGATATCATACTTTTGAATCGCCGCGATGGTGTCACCACCACCCGCTAAGGTAAAGGCATCGGTATTCGCAATAGCCATGGAAATTTGCTTAGTACCCTCACCAAACTGATCAAATTCAAACACACCCACAGGCCCATTCCATACAACGGTACCTGCTTTGTTAATGATATCCACCAACTCTTGCGCAGAATCAGGACCAATATCAAAAATCATGTCGTCATCAGCAACATCTGCAGCATTTTTTAATGTTGCAGGTTCATTCTCATCAAACTTCTTACCTACTACAACATCGCTAGCGATTGGAATATTAGCACCGCGTTCTTGCATCTTCTCGATCAACTTGTCAGCCGTACCCACCAAATCACTTTCACATAATGATTTACCCACATTCTTGTCTGTTGCTTTTAAGAATGTGTTGGCAATACCACCACCCACAACAAGTTGGTCCACCTTTTCAGATAAAGCTTCCAAAACGGTTAGCTTAGTGGAAACTTTCGAACCACCTACAATCGCTACCATAGGGCGTTTTGGATTCGCTAAGGCTTGATTTAACGCATCTAATTCTTCAGCAAGTAATAAACCAGCACACGCTACAGGGGCAAACTTACCGGCACCATGGGTTGAAGCTTGGGCACGGTGAGCCGTACCAAATGCATCCATTACATAGACATCACACAAGCTAGCATATTTTTTTGCTAAGGCTTCGTCGTCTTTTTTCT
>CAZPAE010000141.1:0-3258 GCA_964584455.1 uncultured Thioalkalispiraceae bacterium | reverse complement strand
ATTAAAACGCACGTTTTCCAATAAAACGACTTCGCCAGCAGCAACACTAGGTGCTGTATCAAGATAGTCTTTCACCAGTTTAACAGTGGTGCCTAGCTTAGCTGACATATCATCGGCAATAGGCTGTAATGAATTTTCTTCATCCGGCTTGCCTTCTTCAGGACGACCACGGTGTGACATCACCATTACGCTGGCACCGGCTTTCATGCAGTGCTCAATCGTCGGCATAGATGCAGTAATACGCGCATCAGAAGTAACTTTGCCATCTTTTACCGGCACATTTAAATCAGCACGAATTAATACTCGCTTGCCGGCCAGGTCTAAATCGGTCAACTTAATAAAAGCCATGTTCAACTCCTAAACAATTTCTTAAATAATTAACGCAAAAAAATGACTATATCGATGGTGTTAGTCAGCTTTAATAAAACACACCCAATAAAACGAGTTACTTTCTTGCGTTAATTATTTTTAATAAGCACATAGGGCAGGCAAACTGCCCACCCTATGCTTGCTATAGATCATTAATCTACTGGCTTATTTTGCTACGTGCTCTACTACGCGTAACATGTTGCAGGTATAGCCATATTCGTTATCGTACCAAGAAACGACTTTAACGAAAGTACCATCTAAGGCGATACCAGCGCCTGCATCGAAAGTAGACGGTGCAGAGTTACCACGGAAGTCAGTAGAAACCACTTTCTCAGTTGTATAACCAAGTACACCTTTTAAATCACCTTCAGAGGCATCTTTCATTGCTTTACAGATATCATCATAGCTAGCGTCTTTGTTTAACTCGACAGTCAAGTCAACAACAGATACGTCAGAAGTAGGTACACGGAAAGCCATACCGGTTAACTTGCCATTTAATTCTGGTAAAACAACACCAACGGCTTTAGCTGCACCAGTTGAAGATGGAATGATGTTTTCTAAAATACCACGACCACCGCGCCAGTCTTTCATAGAAGGACCATCAACCGTTTTCTGAGTAGCGGTAGCAGCATGTACAGTTGTCATCAAACCACGCTTGATACCCCATTTGTCATTTAAGACTTTAGCAACAGGTGCTAAGCAGTTAGTGGTACAAGACGCAGCAGAAACGATCGCTTGACCTGCATAAGTCTCATGGTTAACACCATAAACAAACATTGGTGTACCGTCTTTAGAAGGTGCACTTTGAACTACTTTCTTTGCACCTGCATCGATGTGCTTCTGGCAAGTCTCTTCTGTTAAGAAGAAACCAGTACACTCAATAACCAAGTCTGCGCCGATGTCACTCCACTTTAAGTTAGCTGGATCACGTTCTGCAGTTAAACGGATTGTTTTACCGTTTACAACAAGGTTATTACCATCAACAGCTACGTCGCCATCAAACAGACCGTGTACTGAGTCATGCTTGAGCATATACGCTAAATAGTCTGGGTCGAGTAAGTCGTTAATACCAACAACTTCAATACCTGGAAAATCTTTCGCAATAGCACGGAATGCCATACGACCAATACGGCCAAAACCATTAATACCGACCTTAATCGTCATCTAGTAGTTCTCCTCAATATTATAAATTTATCGTTCGATTTATAGTTAGATAATGGACTCAACAGCTTTTACAACGTTCTCTGCTGTGAAGCCAAAGTATTTGAATAACTCACCTGCTGGTGCTGATTCACCAAACCGGTCAATACCCACGACTTTACCGTCCATACCTACATATTTATACCAACCTTCGGTCACAGCTGCTTCAACAGCAACACGTTTGGTTACGCTGCGTGGCAATACCGATTCACGATAAGCTTCATCTTGTGCATCAAAGGTCGTAGTAGAAGGCATTGAGACAACACGAATGTTTTTACCACTCATTGCTTCAGCTGCTTCCATCGCAATTGCTATTTCAGAACCTGTGGCAATGATGATCGCATCCGGTGTACCGTCACAATCTTTTAAGATATAACCACCCTTACGGATATTGGCAATCTGCTCATCGCTACGCGCTTGGAAAGGTAAGCCTTGGCGCGAGAAGATTAAGCATGAAGGACCATCTTGACGTTCAATAGCCGCACGCCATGCCACAGCAGACTCTACCGTATCGCAAGGACGCCATACGGCCATGTTAGGAATCATACGTAAGGTTGGGATTTGTTCAACTGCTTGGTGAGTAGGACCATCTTCACCCAAACCAATTGAATCATGAGTATAAACAAAGATACTTTGTACTTTCATTAATGCCGCCATGCGTAATGCATTACGAGCATATTCTGAGAACATTAAGAAAGTCGCACCAAATGGAATGAAGCCACCATGTAATGCCACACCATTCATAATAGCCGACATACCAAATTCACGTACACCGTAGTTGATGTAGTTAGCGGTAGGCTTGTCTGCACGCATTGGCTTATAACCAGACCATTCGGTTAAGTTTGAACAACCTAAGTCAGCGGAACCACCAAAGATTTCAGGTAATAGTGCAGCATAACCTTCGATTGAAGCTAATGACGCTTGGCGCGTTGCCTTAGTTTCTGCTTTGCTATTGGTGTCACTAACAAACGCATCAGCACCGGCTGACCAGTTGGCAGGTAATTCACCTTTCATACGACGTTCAAATTCTGCTGCTAATTCTGGGTGTGCTGATTTGTACGCAGCAAATTTAGCATCCCAATCAGACTCGGTTTTCGCACCGTTATCTTTTGCACTCCAACCAGCATAAACTTCATCAGGTACTACAAATGGTTCGTGAGCCCAACCTAATTCTTTACGGGTTGCTGCCACTTCTTCATCACCTAATGGCGCACCGTGACACTCGTGACCACCTGATTTATTCGGTGAACCAAAACCAATAATAGTTTTACAACAAATCATTGACGGCTTATCCGTTACTGCTTTGGCTTCCTCAAGTGCTTTAATGATGGCATCTGGGTTATGACCATCTACACCAGCAACAACATGCCAACCATAAGACTCAAAACGCTTTGGGGTATCATCAGAGAACCAGCCTTCAACATGGCCATCAATAGAAATACCGTTGTCATCCCAAAATGCAATTAACTTACCTAAACCTAAAGTTCCAGCAAGTGAACATGCCTCATGAGAAATACCTTCCATTAAGCAACCATCGCCTAAGAATACATAGGTGTTGTGATCAACAATCTCATGGCCGTCTTTATTGAACTCAGCGGCTAAAGCACGCTCGGCAATCGCCATACCAACGGCATTAGTAATACCTTGGCCTAATGGACCGGTTGTGGTTTCTACACCGGGAGCATAACC
>CAZPAE010000140.1:0-6695 GCA_964584455.1 uncultured Thioalkalispiraceae bacterium | reverse complement strand
GCCAGTTTTTCAAGTGATTGATGGTCATTGTTATGATTTGTTTTTGCACAGAGCATTTCTACCGTAGTAAGAAGTAAAGCACCCGCCATGTCTGCTTTTGCAGATATAGAGACGAACTTTCCGATATTGACATTTGCATTTGCCCCTTTGACGCCATCAATTGCGTTAATAGCCAGTTTTTTTAATTTAGCTTTAACTTGTTTTCTATCTTCTTGGTAAGTTTGGCTAGATAGGAGGTCTTCCTCAGTTAATAGATCAATATCAGCCGCATGTGCAGAACATTTATCTGTAATGTTTTCGATTATTTCCCTTGCTTGCTTTAATCGTGCAGTAATTTCATTGTCTGCTGCTTTCAGTCGATCAATTCTTTCTTGAAATGGAATAACACTTTGCTCGGCAGTTGAAATAATATTATGTGCCTCTTGTGTTGCTTTTGATATTATTGATTCACGTTTTTTGATATTGAAGATAATAAGTGATAAACCAGCTAGGAATAGTGCTATCCCGGCTAATAATAAGTCTTGTTCTAGACTGTCCATATAATCCCTCCATATTAAGTGTCAATAAAATATGTGTATATTATTTTTAAATTAAGTGATACTCGAAATTGCATGCAGGAATTGTGAAATATCTCTGCTGCGCAGTTTTTAGTTTTAATTTATCTGTATGGATATAAAAGGTTAACTTTACGTGATTTAACCTGTCTTTTTTCTCTAACTGGGTCATGGAATACCATATGTTAAATTTTCTCTCACGAGGTAGAGTATCGTAATCCAATGTGTCCCACCCTAAATGGTGTGCTATACAGTTTCTAATGAACTGTTTTGTAGTATTACTGCTTTTTTGATGCCAGGTTTCCATAACAGCTCCTAACAACAGATCACACAATTGTATTACTGGTGTTTCTCTTGAATCACGAGTAATAACTGACTTGACAGGTGAGTTAACACGAAACTTTTGGTTAAGGACGTTGTTTGATATAACCTCTATAGCCTCATCTGCTTTTTTATACCTTGAGGCAATGGGGTCAACATATACACGAAACTCATGAACTCTATCTGGAAAGCGATTTAATGCTTTCTTCATTTTGCTCGTCAATAACATAGTAAAATGTTTTCTTCTGGCCAAGTCCCAATCTCCTTCGTGATATTCTTCCTTTCGTACAACCTCTTTTCTCACCACAAGACATTGAAATGTTAACCACTGTTTTTGGAAAAAATAGCTTATGAGTTCTTCATAAAACGGTTTGTAGCCTGCACGGGTTGCTCTAGACCATTTACATTCTTCTTCAAACTTATGATTTTCTATTATTGTTCGAAAATCGGATATAAAATCACCTCGCCTTTGCCATTTAATCCATAGGCTACCAAAGCCGTAATGTGGAGCACCATGTGTTCCAGATTCATCACAAGCAATTAACCAACTCCTAATTCCTTGATTTTTCGTAGTATCTCCTTGATATATTAACTATCTATAAACGGATGGGTTGAGCTCTTATCTTTTCCAAAAAGATTCCACTTAATGTTGTTAGATCTTTTGAGTTAATAGATTCCGAAAGCTATTTATACGTGCAAAATAACGATTGCACGCTGCTGCCAGGTAAGCACACATTAAGTTATTTTAATCTTTGTGATTTTCTAGGCACGAAAAGGAGGGGGCGGTTCGTGCATCTGTCCCGACTTTAGCAAACTGGGTTTGGGTACGCAAGGGGTCTATTTTGAGTTAGTCGGCTAGTTATGAGAAGAGTGGCTATGTGCTTTAATTTCTAAGACTTTATTTTCAAACTCTTTTCTTGCTTGCATTTGTTCCGGGGTGTATTTCCCATTTCGTGGTGTAAGTGGTAAGTAATTTTCTAATATAAGCCGGGCTCTTTTATGTTTATAAGAGCGCAGGTATGGTTCTATTTGTTCTAATAGTGACAGTGCTTGTCGATTATAAATGGCATAGGTGAAGCTTGCAGTATGATGTTGTTTACTGACCCGTTTTGTTGTGATTTTTCCTGCACCAATGACTTGTTGACTAAATTCAAGTAATTGGCGTTCAGTATTACTAATGGTCACCGCTAATTGCCGGTTCTCATTTTTATGTTTACGTGAAAGGGTGATAGTCCCTTCACCATCAATGAGCCCTGCTAGATAAGCGGCATCGGTGGCAGATAATGTAAGTACATCCATGTCATATGATTCCCCGGTGAAGATAAAAGCACTGGTATCACCATACCAGTGCTCAATATTGGTGGAGGCGGCGGGACAGCTGTTCCTGAATTTTCATTCAGGGCTGGACTATTCCTTCATCTGTAATCTTGGATTACAGAGGAGAGCGTGTTGTGGATATCATCCACCCTAGTACTTCATAACTTTTTATATAAAAAGTGTTAGAAGCCTATGAGTCTCTAGACGGCTTATGGGTTTCCCCTTCACCGTACGGCGTTAGCATAGATGACAAACATCCTTAGCGTTCACCGTATGAGCTCTCTTTTCCAATAGGGATCACTCCCTATGGCGACCATTTTATTAATCGAACCCGCGTCCGCAAGCTCTCCGCCTTTGGCTCTACATGCTTAGCCTGTTCTTTAATTTAACTGCGTGCTGCCCAACAGGCGGGGATCACAAGCAGCGATTCCAGTTAAGTTTTAGCGAATCCACCCTGGACGTGTTTCATCGCGATCTTGTGTAGGATGACCCCGGTTATCTGAGCGCACAAGCACACATCAGGCCGAGGGCTTTACGCTGGTTATTAAGCAGCTAAAGCGTAGTTGTCGTCGTTGGCAACTATAAAGTTTTGCAAACAGATTAACGAGGAATTTGCACCTCGGCATGCACCTCCGGTTTTGTAACCCACGTCGAAGCCAGGTCGCCCCCTTTTCTTTGCTTGTACTCTTGATAATACAAACGTACGAAAAGCTATTTTTTTACCCAAACAGGCAAAATAAATAGCGGAGATAAGGATCTACTATAGCTGATTTAGCAGTTTTTCAATAGCGGCTTGTTAGCTGGATTTCATAATCCGTGATTTTTGGCGTTGCCAATCACGATCTTTTTCACTGGCGCGTTTGTCGTGCTGTTTTTTACCCTTGGCTAGGGCAATTTCCACTTTGGCGCGGCCTCGTTTCCAAAACATGGCGGTTGGGACCAGGGCTTGGCCTTTGCGCTCCACCGCACCAATGAGTCGATTGAGTTCTTGGCGGTGTAATAGCAGTTTGCGGCTGCGCTGTGGGTCGGGGTTGATATGGGTGGAGGCCGTGGGCAGTGGGGTGATCAAGGCACCAAACAGCCAGGCTTCGCCATCTTTTAGTAAAACATAGCTGTCGCGTATTTGGATCCGGCCAGCCCGTAGGCTTTTGACTTCCCAGCCTTGTAAGGCGATGCCCGCTTCAAAGCGTTCTTCCAGTTGATAGTCATGGCGTGATTTTTTGTTCAGCGCAATGGTGGAGGAGGGTGTTTTTTTCTTCGCTTTACTCATGGGGGCGTATTATAGACGATGACTCGCCGAATAGGGTTTTTGTCAGGCCAGTGGCTTGAGTAAATGTGTTTTTTCCTCGACAATTTGGCCATAACAATAAGAGGTGGAGAGGGCAATATGGCAATAAAAGAGTCACTACATGGCTCCTGGTCGTCGCGCTGGGCATTTATTCTTGCCGCCACAGGTTCTGCTGTGGGTTTAGGCAATATTTGGAAGTTTCCCTACATGACGGGACAAAATGGCGGTGGTGCCTTTGTCATTGTCTATTTAGTGTGTATTGCGCTCATTGGTATCCCGATCATGATGTCTGAGGTGATGTTGGGTCGGCGTGGCCGCCAAAGCCCAGTGAATACCATGAAAGACTTAGCCATTGAGTCTGGGCATAGCCCTCATTGGAAATGGTTGGGCATTGTCGGTGTGGCGGCAGGGTTTATTATCCTCTCTTATTATAGTGTGGTGGCCGGTTGGTCGCTGTCTTATCTATTTAATACGGCACAGGGCGACTTTGTGGGCTTAACCGCCGATGGTGTGGGTGCCAAGTTTTCTGAGCTGATTGGCGACCCGGTGCATTTATTGTTTTGGCATACCTTCTTTATGGGCATGGTGATGGTGGTGATTTCACGGGGTGTTCGCAGCGGTTTGGAACGCGCCGTTTCTATTTTAATGCCAGCGCTCTTTGTGTTAATGGTGATTTTGTTAATTTATGCCATGAGTACTGCCAAGTTTGCTGAAGGTGTGGCGTTTTTGTTTACGCCGGATTTTAGTAAGTTAAGTACCGGAGCATTATTAAGTGCCATGGGCCATGCTTTTTTTACCTTGAGCTTAGGCATGGGCGCGATCATGGTTTACGGTTCGTACTTACCCAGTAATACATCGATTGCCAAAACCACCTTAACTATTGCCTTTATCGATACGCTGGTGGCGGTGTTAGCCGGGTTAGTTATTTTCCCCATTGTGTTTAGTAATGGTTTGGAACCGGATCAAGGTGCTGGGTTGGTATTTGTTACTTTACCCTTAGCGTTTGGACAAATGCCCGGCGGGGTTATTTTTGGCACGGTCTTCTTTTTATTATTAACCTTTGCTGCTTGGACTTCAGGTATTTCTTTATTAGAACCGGCGGTGACGTGGTTGGTAGAAAACAAAGGAGTAAAACGTTTAACAGCAACCTTTATCGGTGGCTTTACCATTTGGCTTTTAGGCATTGTCACGGTCATGTCGTTTCATGATTGGGGCTTTGAGTTTGAGTTTCCCCCCGGCAGTGGTACCAAATATGAAACTGGCTTTTTTGATATTTTTGATATCTTAACGGCTAACATTATGTTGCCCTTGGGCGGGTTATTGATCGCGATCTTTGCCGGCTGGTTTATGAGTCGCGATGCTAGCCGTGATGAATTGGATTTAGGCTCAGAGGTTAAATACAAGATTTGGCGTATTTTGGCACGCTATGTCGCGCCTACCGCGATTTTGATTGTGTTTTTTGAGTTAATAGGGTTGTTAGATGTAGTTATCGACTACATCTATCGAGTATACATGTAGTTTTTTATGATAGTTAGGTAGTTGTTTTGCGTAAGATTGAGAAACAAGCCTTAGTGGTGTATTCACCAGGGCAAATGTTTGAGTTAGTCGACGATATTGATGCGTATGCCTCGTTTTTGCCTTGGTGCAGTCACAGTCAAGTATTGTCGCGTGAAAATAATATGGTACAAGGTGAGTTAGCGATCAGTTATGGTCAGTTAAATAAAACCTTTGTCACGCGTAATGTGAATACACCGCAAACGCAAATAGAAATGCAATTAATCGATGGCCCTTTTAAAGAGCTTAACGGGCAATGGACGTTTCACGAATTAGGTAATGATGGTTGTAAGATTTGTTTGAACATGATGTTTGAATTTGAAAGTAAGTTGCTTGACCTCACGGTCGGCTCGGTATTTAGTCAAATTGCTAATTCTTTAGTCGATGCGTTTGTTGAACGTGCCAAACAAGTTTATGGGTAAAATAATGCAAGTTGAAGTGGCCTATGCCAAACCAGAACAGCAAGTGATCATTTCGATCGATGTGGATGCGAATACTACCGTCGAGCAAGCTATCCAACATTCAGGTATTCTCGAACAGTTTCCAGAGATTGATTTATCGGTTAATAAGGTAGGGGTATTTGGTAAAATCAGTAAGCTGGATGCGCCATTGCGTGAAAAAGATAGAGTTGAAATTTATCGTAAGCTGATTGCCGACCCGAAAGAATCACGCCGTAAGCGGGCAGAAAAGAAAGAGCAAAAAGCCTCTTAAGTTACAGTTTAAAATGAGCGACCATTTCTTGTAGCGCATGTGAGGATTGGGCTAGCTCTTTACTGGCGGCATGTACTTGTTGTGCAGCATCACCACTTTGTTCTGAAATAGATTTAATATCTAAAATCTTTTGATTTACTTCATCAGTTACAGAGGCTTGTTCTTGGGTGGCCTGAGCAATTTGTGCGACCATGTCGGTGATTTGTTGCATGGCTGTTTGAATATTATTGAGCGATTCGCCTGCCACTTCGGCTTGTGTGACGACCTTTTCTGTTGATTCTTGGCCTTGTTGCATTGCGCTTACGGCTTTTTTAGCACTTTCCTGTAGTTTAATCATCATGCTTTCGATTTCTTCAGTCGAATCTTGAGTGTTTTGGGCTAGGGTCCGTACCTCATCTGCTACTACCGCAAAACCACGGCCTTGTTCACCGGCGCGGGCTGCTTCAATGGCCGCGTTGAGTGCGAGCAGGTTGGTTTGATCCGCAATGCCTTTGATGACATCCAGTATGCTACTAATATTCGTGACACCTTCTTCCACTTCTGCGATTTGTTGCGTGCTTTGTTTTAATTGCGATTCTAAAGTATGGATGTCTTTTACCGTGTGTGAAACGGTTTGGTTACCCTGTACCACATTTTGTTTGGCTTGTTGTGATATCTCCGCGGCTTCACTGGTATTACGTGAGACTTCTTGTACGGTAGCACTTAACTGGCTAATAGCCGTAGCCACTTGTTCGGTATTCGATTGCTGATTTGAAATATTTTGGTACGTTTGTTCACTGATAGAGGACAATTGATCAGAGGCAGAAGTTTGTTGTTCGGCGGAGTCAGTGATGTTTTGAATTAAGTGACGTAAATTTTGTGTCATCACCGATAGTGCATTGCGCAATTGTTTGGTTTCATCATTAGCTGGATCAACGTTTTGTGATAAATCCCCTTCAGAGATAGCATTG
>CAZPAE010000139.1:0-6729 GCA_964584455.1 uncultured Thioalkalispiraceae bacterium | reverse complement strand
CCTCAGCATAAGTGAGACGTGGAAAAGGATCAGGTAAATCAACACCAATGGATTCACTGAACAAAGTACGAATCATGCCTTCCATCAATGCCATGATTTGCTCTTCGGATAGGAAGGCTGTTTCGATATCTAACTGGGTAAATTCTGGTTGCCGATCAGCACGTAAATCTTCATCACGGAAACAACGGACAATTTGGTAATACCGATCAAACCCGGCCACCATCAGCAACTGCTTAAAAATCTGCGGTGATTGCGGCAAGGCGAAAAACATCCCCTCATGGGTACGGCTAGGCACCAGATAATCTCGTGCCCCTTCCGGCGTTGCTTTGGTCAACATGGGGGTTTCAATATCCATGAAACCATTGGCTTCTAAATATTGGCGCAAACTACGGGTCACCTGAGAGCGCAATTTTAAGCGGCTGAACATCTCAGGGCGGCGTAGATCGAAATAACGATATTTAAGACGATTTTCCTCAGATACCGTGTCATCGTCGATCATGTAAGGGGGTGTCTCAGAGCGGTTCAAAATCACCAACTCGGTACCCAGCACTTCAATCTCGCCAGTGGTTAAATTCGGATTAATAGTCCCTTCAGGGCGACGGCGTACTTTACCGGTGACTTGCAGTACAAATTCATTACGTACTGTCTCGGCAAGCTTAAAAATATCTTGGATATCAGGATCATAAACTACCTGCAAGACCCCTTCGCGATCACGCAAGTCGATAAATATAACACCACCATGATCACGGCGGCGATGCACCCAACCACAAACTTGTACGGTTTGGTCAATCTGTTCGGCCGTCACCTGGCCACAATAATGAGTACGCATTTGGATCCTAGTCTCAACGGGACAAAGCCCGGCATGTTACGTTCTGTACTGGCCTCATGCAAGCGTTGCTAGCTGACAGAGTCGGCATCGGCGCCACTTACTTGTCAGATTTGGCGACATCCCCACTGCTTTTCTTATCGGATGATGAGCTAGTTGAAGATTTGCTGGAATCCCCGGCTAAATTTTTCTGCTTACCACTTTTGAAATCAGTCTCATACCAACCACCGCCTTTGAGTCGGAACCCAGCAGCAGAGACCTGTTTTTGTAATGTGGCTTGCCCACAAGCCGGGCAATCCGTTAACGGGGCATCACTGATTTTCTGTAATTTCTCGAGCTGATGACCACAACTCGTACATGCATACTCATATATCGGCACGCGACACGTCCTCATGCTATCTATTTAATAACCAGGGCTAGGATGTGGCCAACGGTTTTATTTTTCAAGCATTATGGCCTATTTCCTTCATTTAATCTTAATAGTGGCGCATTTGCTTGCACTGCATTGAATTGGCATACTCCGCTCGACACGATGCCAGGTAAGGACCATCACTTTTGACAACTACCCCTAAAACCATCTTAATCACCGGTTGCTCATCGGGCATCGGTTTGTGTGTTGCAAAGGGATTACAACAACGCGGCTATCGCGTCTTCGCCAGCGCCCGAAAACAAGCTGACGTACAAATGCTAAAGGAGCAAGGACTAAACGATAGCCTGTTACTGGATCTGGAAGATACTACCTCTATTCAAAATGCCGTAAAGCAGGTTTTACAAGCCACCAATGGCGAACTATACGCACTCTTTAATAATGGCGCTTATGGTCAGGCGGGTGCGGTTGAAGACTTAAGCCGTGACACATTACGTAAACAATTCGAGACCAACCTATTCGGCTGGTTTGAATTAATTAATCTCATCATTCCGGTTATGCGACAACAAGGCTATGGCCGTATTATTCAAAACAGCTCGGTACTAGGATTAGTCGCTATGCCATTTCGTGGTGCTTACAATGCATCCAAGTTTGCCTTAGAAGGTCTCACCGATACCCTAAGACAAGAGTTACAACAGAGCACTAAAAATGTGTTTATTAGTTTAATTGAACCGGGCCCTATTCTCAGCCGCTTTCGCGCCAATGCATTGCAATCACTAAAAGATCATATCGATATAGAAAATAGCGTTTATCGTGAACGTTATTTACAAGTCATCGGTCGATTAGAAAAAGAAGGTCCTGCCGTACCGTTTACTGAACCCCCTGAGGCCGTATTAAAACGGGTCATCCATGCATTAGAGAGCCCAAAGCCCAAGATTCGTTACTATGTCACCGTACCCACTTATCTATTTGCCTACTTACGCTGTTTATTATCTTGGCGCATGTTAGATAAAATATTGCAACGCTTCTAATTTGGAGCCCCACCGGAAATACGCTATGCTATAGCCCAACAATGGATGGATAACTGCGTGAATATTTTAGAAGAATTAAAAAAGAACGCCGAACAACGCCGCCAAGATCTTGAACAATCTGGAAGCGATGATAGTGGTCTATTTGCATTGCGTAGCATGAGCACTATCGCTAACCTCCAAACCATCCATCATTACCTGCATGATCTGGCCGCGCAACTCAATTTCGTACAACCTGATATTGACTGTGAAATTGATATCGGTGGTTACGGTCAGTTTAACCACTTAAAACAACAAAGCTATCAGTTAATCAGTGATAGCCATGTCAATAAAGAAACCATTTGCTTAACCTTCTCACTCAAAAATGAAGACACCCTTGAGTTAGAAGTAGAAAATTCCATTGAGAATAAAGAAGAAATTGAAGAGCTGAAAACCCGCGGCTTAATGGTTAACTATATCGGTAATCAACCAGCTAAAATCCGCATTCAAGGTTATATACCGGTCCGCATCGAATTTAGTTCTGCCTTACCGGATGCCGGGATTCAAGTTAGCATTGTGAACTTCTCCCACTTGGGAAGCCAATACTACGCGCTCAACACTGACGTGATTACTGAAGAGTTTTTAAACGATTTAGGGGCATTCATTCTTAGACGTCCTACTAACTTTATGGACATGTTAGTGGAAGACAGCCACGGCATTAGTTTGGTTAAGCGTCAGCCTTCAAAAACATCCGATGATGGTGCACCCCGCACCGAAGAAATGGAAATATCACGCTTACGTTCGTTATTTAATCGTGAGCACCGTTTGTATTTAACCTATCACAATGAAATTAAAGATCTGGGATCCCGTACCCGAGACTTTATCCTGGGCCGTGCTAAAGACTGCGACTTAATGATTAAAACCGATTTAGCCTCGCGTCACCATGCTCACTTGGTTTATCGTAAAGGTAAGTTTGTGCTTGTGGACCAAAGTACCAATGGTACCTTTGTTAAACCCCAAGGCGGTTCAGAAGTCTATGTGCAATCGGAAGAGTTGCCACTCGCTGGCTCTGGTTTCATTAGCTTAGGCAAATCCGTTACTGTGGATAACGAACATTTAATTTATTATTCTTGCCAGTAATCGCCCTTATTGACGCGTTCCCGTCCCTCTGCGCAATAAATAAATACAAAACAAATACAAGCCGATCACAAAGCCAATAATAATCACAAATGCCGTGGTCACATCAATATCGCTGACACCTAACATGCCATAACGCATGGCATTAATCATATATAAAATCGGATTAGCATAAGAGATGCTCTGCCAAAATTCCGGCAACATCTCCACCGAGTAAAAAATTCCACCTAAATAGGTTAACGGTGTTAAGACAAAAGTGGGAATCAAAGCAATATCATCAAAGTTTTTTGCATAAACCGCATTAATAAAGCCGCCCAACGAAAACAGTACCGAGGTAAGAACCACGACAGCGACAACAACCCATAAATGCTGAATTTGAATCTCGCTAAAAAAGGCGGACACAATACTCACGGCTAAGCCAACCACCAAGCCACGGGCTAAACCACCGGCTACAAAACCCAGCACAATAAGATAATTCGGCATAGGTGAGACGAGCATTTCTTCAATATGCCGTTGGAACTTAGAGCTAAAGAACGACGATACGACATTGCCATAGGAATTAGTAATAACCGCCATGAGAATAATTCCCGGTACAATGTAATCGATATACCGATAACCATGGATAGGTGCTATTTGTGAGCCAATCAAATTACCAAAAATCACAAAATACAAACCCATGGTAATGGTGGCTGGCAATACCGTCTGCACCCAAATGCGCATAAAGCGCATGATTTCTTTCACCACAATCGTCACAAAAGAAATATATTGCTGCTGTAATGTCATCATGCTTTTTGATCCACTAAATGGATAAACATTTCTTCTAACCGATTAGTCTTATTGCGAAGACTCAATACATGAATATCAAGTTCCGTTAAGTGTGCAAATAAACGATTCAAATTTTGTTCTTTTTTGACACTCACTTCTAAAGTCATCTCATCAACTTGTTGTAATGGATAACCTTCTATCTGCGGCAGACTGACCAATGGCTGTGCCAAATTCAAAACAAAGGTTTCCACATGCAACTTTGTTAACAAGGCCTTCATGTCGGTGTTTTCTACCGTTACGCCATCATTAATAATCGCAATATGTTTACACAGATTTTCTGCTTCTTCTAAGTAATGAGTGGTCAAAATAATGGTCGTGCCCTCTTCATTGGCATTACGCAAAAAGGACCACATAGAGCGACGTATCTCGATATCCACACCCGCAGTTGGTTCATCAAGAATCAATAATCGGGGTTCATGCACCAATGCCCTGGCAATCATTAAACGCCGTTTCATACCACCGGATAATTCCCGCGCCATATCGCGTCGACGATGCCACAAATCCAATTCATTCAGATATTTTTCAGCACGTTTGACAGCCGTTTTACGATCGATACCATAATAACCAGCTTGATTTACGACGATCTCACCTACCGGCTCAAACTGATTAAAATTAAATTCTTGCGGCACAATGCCTAAACAACTTTTCACCGCAGTGACTTCCGTATCTAAATCATAATCAAAAACTTTGACTTGGCCTGAAGTTTTACGCACCAATGAACTGATAATACCAATGGTAGTGGACTTACCTGCCCCGTTAGGACCTAACAAGGCAAAGAAATCACCTTGTCGCACTTGTAAGTCGACACCTTTGAGTGCTTGTGTGCCATTGGGATAGGTTTTACATAAATTTGAAATAGAAAGAGCAAGTGTCATACGCGCTATGATTAACCTACAAATACACGGGCATTACGAAATAGTCGCATCCAAGGACCCGCTTCGCCCCATTCTGCTGGATGCCAACTATTTTGAACAGTGCGAAATACCCGTTCTGGATGCGGCATCATAATGGTAAAGCGGCCATCCTGGTTAGTCATACCCGTTACCCCTTGCACTGACCCATTGGGGTTAAAAGGATAAACTTCACTGGGTCTACCGTAGTGATCAATATAACGTAAACTTAATAACTTATTGCTCACAAGTGCATCATGGTCCTGTTGTTGTTGGAACTGAACTTGTCCCTCACCATGAGCGACAACAACGGGTAACTTCGAACCACGCATCCCGGCTAATAAAACAGAAGGTGAATCAACAACCTCGGTCATCACAAACCGAGCTTCATACTGTTCAGAAACATTGCGCACGAACCTGGGCCAATGTCCTGCGCCGGGAATCAAATCCCGTAAATGTGACATCATTTGGCAGCCATTACACACACCCAGACCAAACGTATCATCACGATGGAAAAACTGCTGGAACTGTTGTTGCGTTTGTTCACTAAATAAAATGGATTTAGCCCAACCACCACCGGCGCCCAACACATCACCATAAGAGAAACCGCCACAGGCCACTAAACCTTTTGCGCTGTTCAAATCAAAACGTTGATGAATGATGTCACTCATGTGCACATCAATGGCATCAAACCCAGCCCGATCAAACGCCGCCGCCATCTCCGACTGGCCATTCACGCCTTGTTCGCGTAACACCGCCACGCGCGGTCGCACCCCTTGGTTGATATAAGGCGCCGCAACATCATCGTTAGGGTCAAAGCTTAAACGCGCCGATAACCCAGGATCACCGCCATCCAGTAAGCTGTCATATTCTTGCTCGGCACAGCTTGGATTATCGCGTAATGCTTGCATTTGATAAGTGGTTTGCCACCAACAGCGCTGTAGCTCAATACGGGATTGTTCAAACACAATCGACTCAGCTTGGTAACAGCGAATTACATCATCGGTATTCGGTGTGGCAATGACATGGCTATGTGCTGCAAGCCCTGCTTTACCTAAACGTTCAAGTACGGTATCAATATCACTATTGCGTACTTGTATCACCGCCCCCAACTCTTCGTTGAATAACGCGGCAATGGTGTCACCGGATAACGCGTCTAACTGGATATCTAAGCCACTGTGTCCGGCAAAGGCCATCTCACATAAACTCACCATCACACCGCCATCTGAACGATCATGATAAGAAAGTAGTAAGTCATCCTGATTGAGCGATTGGATCGTATTAAACAAACCAATCAATAAGCTAGGATCATCTAAATCCGCCGGCTGTTCACCAAGGGCTTTGTAAACTTGTGCTAAACAAGAGCCGCCTAACCGGTGTTGTCCACGACCTAAATCAATCAGTAACAACGATGTCTCGGCTAAGTCACGGCGTAATTGCGGGGTTAAGGTATGCCGCACATCTTGCACCCGAGCAAAGGCAGAAATGATCAGCGACATGGGGGCTGTCACTTCTTGTTGTTGGCCATCCTGCTGCCAAACGGTTTTCATGGACATGGAATCTTTACCCACCGGAATCGCAATGCCCAACGCCGGACATAACTCTAAACCAACCGCTTTCACCGCATCATATAAACGAGCATCTTCACCAGGATGTCCAGCCGGTGCCATCCAATTA
>CAZPAE010000138.1:0-6766 GCA_964584455.1 uncultured Thioalkalispiraceae bacterium | reverse complement strand
ACGGAAAGCATCATAACGAATTAACCACATGGTAGGTGCAATATCGCCATCAGTAGTAAAGATGCTAGATTCAGTTAAAGCTTCTCCACCAACTAACTGTAGCCATTCAGTATAAAGTTGTTGGCTACCCGCGCCAACAATATTGCCTCTAACACTAATTTCAA
This sequence comes from uncultured Thioalkalispiraceae bacterium, assembly GCA_964584455.1. Classification (GTDB taxonomy): domain Bacteria; phylum Pseudomonadota; class Gammaproteobacteria; order UBA6429; family Thiohalophilaceae; genus CAZPAE01. The sequence continues at coordinate 6,602 of CAZPAE010000138.1, read as the reverse complement.
TATCACCACCATTCTCGCTAAACCCAGCATTAGGTAATACTTGGTCATAAAAATAAGGCAAATCAGGTAAAAAGTTCCAACTGGGATCAAGTCGGATGGCATCGCCAAAATCAACATATTCGCCCATGGTATAAATCACTGACTCACTATTGCCATAAACCAAATCACCGGCAGCAGCGAGACGAATATCACCCGTTCCTGTTCTCACTCGGATATCATTGGCGATATTAATATTACGTGTCACAGCATCGTTGTTGACGACAGCAAGTGGGTCAGCAGCAGCCATATCTGCGCCCGCTACCATATCATAAGACCAAGAAGAACCTGACATCAGTTCTGTCACTTGACCGAAATAGGCAGGACAAGGTGTACCAAAGCACACAGCTGAAATCGCGGTACTATTATCACGCTCAGTGAGACCATCACTAATATCTTGATTGATGTTAATCGATTCAGCCGCACGTAAAGTCAAGACACCAGGCTCATTATTAAATCGCCAATTGGCAAAATCGATAGTGGTATTCACAGCTAAGTCGCTGGTGCTTTGTACTTCCACACCGGGCATGATGTTCAACGTGGTAGTCCCGCTTCCAACTAGGTTCTGTATATCAGTAATATCGCTAGCTTGAATATCAGCAAGCACTTGATCCAAACCTAATTGATTTGGATCTGATGCATTGTTAATAGCCTCGATACTGTTGATATCGCTATAAACTCGATTCCCTACTACCTCAACGCGATCAGCACCGAAAATATTAGCATAAAGTGTTTGTTCACTGCCTAAGGGTACAGAGTCTTGGCGTGGCACTGTTAATCGAACCAACCCGGTATCCGAATGATTAATCCCACCACGCACATTAATCACCGGCCGTTGTGAGTCGGCTAAACCCGCCTCACCCATGTTGATCGTACCGGTTCGACTAGCAATATAGACTTTACCACCCATTTCATCATCATCTGCGGCATTGGCCAATATCTGCGAACCTGCACCTAATGTCACATCACCATGCGCATATAACTCAACAAGTCCCGCTTTTTCACCTGAGGCATCAATCACACCACTGTGCGAAATCGCACCGTTATCGGTTGAAAGATGTAACTTTTTAGCACGGACAACATCAGCGGTTTCGATCACGATATCGCCATTAACGAGCCGAACAACCTGTTCTCTACCAAAACCTGCGGTCTGTATGGTTTGGTTTAATACGCTGTAACCTGAAGCGGCCAAGCTCGCAACATGTAAACCAAAACCACCGCCATCAAACACTGTTCCAATTTGAGCAATCTGCTCGTTACTCATTGTCACACCGGCATTAGCCAATAGTTCCGAAGTAATGGTATTGGTACTTAAATCAATAGTAGCTGGGTTAATATGGGTTAATTGATCACGACTGTTTTTAGCCCACAGTCCACCTTTAAGCACATCATTACCTAGTGCAAAGTCAGTCTGATTTGCAGCACGAATATTAAGTGTCCCGGCTTCACCACCACGTAAACTGCCATCTGAATCGAAGCTTACGGCACCAGCAACATCGATAATGGCTGAATCATCAATGGTCAAACTATTATTACTGGTAATCTCAACATTGCCACCATAAGTAGGCACATCCACATCAGCAAACTGTTGCAGGCTACCACTCACATCAATTACCGAATTTGCCGCCAGATTAACATTATCACCGGTCATACGTAATTCACCTGATGACAAAACAATTTCTGAGGCATGATGAATATTTTGGGCAGTTAAATGTAGCCGCCCACCTAAGCCGGTTGCTTGGCTAGGTGTTTTTTGTGGTAACCCGCCAGCAGTACTGTAACGGGAATCGGGGTTACGTAAAGTATTGATGGCCACATCTGCATTACTACTTAACGCTAATAACGCACCACTCTCAGTAGTAACCAGGTCGGTATTGAATATCAAATTACCATTCACATCCACATGAGACTCACCAGAAGCCGTGACAATGTTACCACCCACATAGTTATCACCCTGTTGTACACCACCAATGGTCGTCTGAGAGAAACCACGTACTTTATAATCCCCTTCAGCAAACACAAAACGATCAGCAATAATATCTAAGCTACCATTGCTACCGGGTTCACTAATATCTGCACCCAAGCCCGAATTGGTGAAAATAACACTATTCGCTGCCAAGTTAACATTGGGGTTGTCATACCCCACTAAGCCTTGGCTATCAAAGACTAATGTATTGGCTTGCGCATTTACTATGCCATAAAAATCGATCGTGCTACGGCTAACCAGCTCAAGTTCACTGGCATTGAAATTACCTAAATCAGATATCACTAAACCCTGGGTACCAACAGGCACCTGGCCTAAGCTAATACTACCTGTTTTGAGCCGAATCGAACCTTGATCTGATGAAACTTGCCCATCGATGCTTGTGGAACGAGAAGCGTCGATAGTCACTGAACCACTGCCGGTAACGGTTGCCCCTTGCTCGATATTCAATGTACCGGCAGTTTCGTCAGGAGTATCAGTGGCTAAAGCAAGTTGCTCACCACCTGACGCACGCAAAAACGCACGACTACTGTCACTACCACCTTCCTGCGCAAAACTAATCTCCCCTAAACTCACCACATCACCCTCGGCGATAATCGATGAACCTGATTCAAGGGTGAGCGTATCCGATGCCACTAATAAAACTTCGGCAAGATTCAATTCAGCCCCATCCTCAATGCGCACTTGCTGGGCATTGATATCAATTTCAACACCCCGATCTGAGAATGAGCGAATACCACCGAGTAAAATACTTTCTGCGCCCAAGTTATTAAGCTGTGAGGCTAAAATTTCAATACGCGTATCACTTTGTGGTGTAAAGCTGGATACCACTGCTAAATCTGTTCCACTAAAATCAATTTGAGTGCTACGACCACCGCCTTGATTAGGTGCTAATACACCCCCTAACTGAAGGGTTTGACGGGCATCGATAATTAACTGGCCACCATCTTGCGGTAGTTGCGATGGTAATAGTTCAGCATCAAGCGCTTTTTCAATAAAGAATTCATTTGCTGTTCTCACATTGTATTCAGCACGCGCAGCCGGGAAACGAACCTCACCGTCAGCGGGATCATCCGCTGTGCTATTAGCGATATCTAACCACTGACTCCGGGACTCAACTGCTAGAGCTGTTGCTTGAATTGGACGGATCGATGTCCCCACAACACCAAACTGTCCTCCTACAACTGTGACACCATCAGTACGTGTATAACTAGCCGAAGATGATATAGGCTGGGAAGCAATCGGTGTTACTAAAAAAGAGCCTGGCACAATCGCATAAGCACGTGGTAACACCGCATAACGACCTTCAGGCAAATCACTCCCCGGACCGATATCCACAAACAAATTCAAATCATTTAATGACTGATTCGGTAGCCCCTGCGCTAAATCAAGCCCGGTCGTATTACTATCAAAAGCCAATAATTTATCCACTGGTGCAAAAGCGCTACCTAAAAATGGAATAATCGCAAAGGAACCGGCCGCACCACCGTCACCTAAGATATCCTGCGTTCCAGTGGTACTGGGTGTGAATTCAGCCGCAATCATGTCGCCACCACCGGATACGTTAATCGTAGCCCCTTCAACAAAGTTAAAGTTATCTGCTGCGGCAAAAATACGTTTAATCCAGGGCCGATCTTTCTCTGCTTCACTCACATCTAGGCCGACTTTACCTTCATCAAATACGCGTAGTGTACTCGTTACCGGATAAGTCCATTCCGATCCCAGCAGCAATTCACCTAATGGAATAATCCGGCCTGTTGCTGCAACCGAAGTTAAGCTGCCATCTAATAAAGAAACGGTATCTGTCGCATCAAAAATAGTATCTAACGTATCATTATCTAAAATAGGAAGATGATTAGCATCAGTTTGCACTTTACCTAAACGGATTTCACCTAAGGGCGCACGTAGCACACCCTGTTGAATAATCTCATTTGCTGACAATGTCATCCGACTTCCAGCAGATAAGGGAATGGGTGGTACCACATTATCGCCATTATCAAAAATAGTCAGTGTTCCAGGTGTGACAACAGTGAAGTCACTTAAGCTCGTGGTATAAACTTGATCTGCTTGGAAAGCAAGATCACTTGCTGTCACCAACATACCACCAATACGTGCGCGCTCAATAGGATCCACACCAGCCACCTCAATGCCGCGTAGCCGAATATCATTGTCGGCCGTAAAACGCACTGGGGCATTTTCACTTCCGGTTTCAGCAAAACCTTGTAGCGAGGTATAGCCAATAATATCAATTAATGAACCCGCCACATGTAACGTACCTGTACCAATAGTTGGCGCAAATAAGTTGAGATTTTGATTGTCACTAACCCGAAACGATTGATTCTGTGAGCCAAACCTGATGTATGGTGCAGAAATGGTTGCATTGCCTCCATCCGATGAAATAATCGGCGCATCTAACGACAAGCTACGCGCTAATGCTAAATTGACATCACCAGCAAAACGAATTTCTGCTGGTAATGTGACAAGTCTCTGGTTACTTGTTGGCGAAGTAACTGCTGTTGATTGTGCAACATGTAGTGAAACTGCATCAATCCCCGAACTAGTAATCATATCTGGATTAAGATAAGCATATCCATTAAGTGAATTATTACCAACACCGAAAGTCGTAGAAAAACCCTCACTATCAAAACGTAGCCAATTAGTATTGAAATCTGGTGATGCACCTATAGAAAGGGTTCGGCCATTAATAGGAAATAGAATACTCCCTGGAGCCTCAAATGCGGCATTAGACTTTTCACGTAACCCAACATCTAAATTGACATTCAACGTACCACCTGCGGCACCAGCTCCACCACTATTTGCCTGTAATTCTCCGTAAGGCAATATACCCTCGGACGCAGATAAAGAAATTTTTCCACCACTACTTGCAACAATTTGTCTTGACACAATAGAAGTTGTTACACCATTACCACCAATAACCACATCCGCCTGGTCACTGGTACCAGATACATTCATCAAAGAACCAGGGGCTGCAACAATATAACCAGATTTTGCTGTTAACGATATTTCACCACCAGGTAATACTTCACCTGCACGCCGTAAAAAACTATCTGTCGGTTGTTGAATTACATTTGATACACCTGTTGCAATTAACCTTGCTGTGCTATCCAGCCAAATTCCACCTTGAGTTGAGAAGTCTGCACCAGGATCCTCACGGGTAATGCTGATCCGTCCTGCAGGCGCAATTAACGAACCTTCCACAAGAATCCGATCTCGTGCTACAAGCTCAATCTCACCCCCCACTTGAGTTTCAATCACACTACCAGTACGGACACCGGTTGCCAGTACGCCAGCTTCATCTGTTTCACGTTGTGCATTAAGTGATAAGGAAGTCGCATCTTGCAACTGCGGTAACAAAAGAAAACCTTGATCACTTTTAACTGCATTAATATTTGAACCTGATAACACTGATGTAGCATTATCAGAAAGATTAAAAACTTGATTACGCACATCGATGCGTGTGTCATCCGCCACGTTGATCAGCGTTTGTAATGCATTATTCGTTGTACTTTTAGCATTAAGTGTAAAATGGCTAAATCCATTATTAGTGAAAAAGGTCGGGTTTAATACATTACCTACCCACCCAGAAGGAATGCCTGAATTTTCATTTTGTAAACGAAAACCTGCTCCACTCAAGATAAGACTACCACCCTCTTTCATGGCAAAACCACGTAATTGACCATCTAGGCTTAACCTGGTTTCAGCAAACTCTTCATTAATTTGTTGGCTCGATATACTAACCGTCCCTGCTATGCCTGCTGTCAAGTTATTGTCACTATCTAGATATGCCCCACCCCCAACGTTAATGAGGCTACCAGATGACAAACTAATATCGCCTTGAGCACTTAGGCTAACAGTTCCACCATTAATTGCTATAGGTAACAAAATATCGTTACCTATGAGAAACCGATTATCATTAATCCATTTTCCCTGCACATCTAATACAGCACTATCACCTAAGCTAATAGTTGCATTACTATTTATGCTTACACCACCTTGTGCATTACTTTCTTGAGCAATTGTGTTTAATGAAATATCGCCCCCAGATGTCCTCAGTTTTCCTGCCACCGTGATAGCTGAAGTACGTTGGCTATTGCTATTAGTATCTGTTCCCGCAGTTAAATTAATTTGACCATTCGGACCTATATCGAGATCGACTTGCTCGTCAACTATGATAGTTTGCGCATTCAACAATAATCGTTTAACACCACTTTCCTCTAACATTCTCTCTGTTAAAAAACCAGAGGAAGGATCTCGAGTAATTGTAATGAGGCTTGGAACTCCTGTATTTCCATCACTTGTAATATCATTACCTAGCTGAAACAACCCACCCAAAGGCAGTTGATCATAAGAACGACTAATCCGTGCAGTTAAGTCATAATCGGTTGCATTCCTTTGAAAAAATCCGACAGTAGCTTGGCCACGCAATGTCCCTTGCAAGTTTGGGTTAGCACTAATAACTGATAACGAGCCTGCATCTTTACCTTCAACATATCTTGGAATATACCGTTGGCTTGAACGCGGATTTTGAGCAAAATCAACATAACGTATATTAGGATCAGCT
>CAZPAE010000137.1:0-6775 GCA_964584455.1 uncultured Thioalkalispiraceae bacterium | reverse complement strand
GTAAGAGCATAAGCTTTGGTGCGGCAGTGATTGCTACCGGTGCACCGCCATTTGTCCCACCCATTGAAGGTGCGGCAGAAGGCCTGGCAAGCGGTGGTGTGCTGACGTCCGATACCGTTTGGTCTTTAAAAGAGGCACCAAAGCGCCTTGGCGTAATAGGTGGTGGTGCGATCGGCGTCGAAATGGCACAGATCTTCCAGGATTTTGGCGCTAAAGTGCTGCTTCTTGAAGGGCAACAGCGGATTTTGGCTGAAGTAGAAAATGAAGTGGCCAAACAGCTGACCGATGTGCTGAATAACGATCCTCGTTTAAGCATTGAGACTGCTGTGAAGATCAAATCCATTAAGGGTGAGCCCGGTGCCATGAAGATCAACTTCGAGGACAGTGAGGGTAAAAGCCGCAGTTCTAGCTGTGATTATGTGATCATGGCCACCGGTAAACGTCCGGTCTTGGATGGCTTAGGTCTAGATAAGGCGGGTGTGAAAGCGGAAAACGGCGTCATTACGGCGGATAATCGTTGCCGCACCTCAGTGGATAATATTTTTGCGGTGGGTGATGTCATCGGTGGGTTAATGCTCGCTCACACCGCAGGCCAACAGGGCCGTGTTGCGGCAGGTAATATCGCCGGAGAGGCGCTGCAATACGATCAGGATAAAGACAGTGGTGTGATCTTTACCCGGCCCCAGGCGGCTTTTGTCGGGCTATCAGCCGAACAAGCCAAAGCCAAAGGGATTGATGCTGTCGAGGCCAAAGTGCCCATGAGTATTGATGCTAAGGCCATGATCAATAACGAGCAGCATGGACTCATCAAATTAGTGGCGGATAAAGCGACACATCGCGTTATTGGCGTCCATTATTTGGCTGATCATGCGGATACCCTGATTGGTGAAGGGGTGATGATGGTGTCAGGGAATATGACGCTCGAGCAGGTCGGTGCCGCTATTCATCCGCATCCTACCCAAACCGAGTTATTCGGTGAGCTGGCCCGTCGTTTATCTTCCCGTTTACGTCGAAGTGAGCGTCGCGCGAAGAAAAAATAGCTTATCATTTGGCGGGGAATGCTCGAGCATTCCCCATATCTAGCTTTTCCTTGTCCTAATTAAGGCGTTAACGTCATTTGGCACAAAATCTGCTATTTGCAGACTATGATGTTACGTTTTGTGCTTATTTTTACGGTTTTCTCTGCGACGGTAACCATGGTGATGGCCGAGCCGCCGCGTTTCTCTGCCTATGGTGATTCCACGACCCATAAAGATAGGCCCAAAGCCAAAAAAGGTCAGGCAAACAATGTGCCTTCGCCTTCTAATGCTAAGACAGCCGCTGGTACTGCCACAAAAGAGGCTGCAAGCAAGTCCAGTAAACCCAGCGCTAAAAAAAACACACAGTCTAAGGACGCAACACAGACAGCTAAGCCTGAGGAGAAGGAAAGCTGGTTGCAGCGGTTAATTAAGAAGCATCAAAAGCCGAAGATAAAAGAGAAAACCCATAAGCAGGATGATAAGTTAGTTACTACTTACCCACATCATCCTCGAACTTCAGAGTCACTGGGACGGGCTGACTTTCATCGCTATGGTCCTGATTACCAGGCCCAATGGAAAGTGAAAAGCTCAAAGATCCTGTGTTCTATGAAACAGCAAATCCCCCATTATGGTTATGTGGAATTCAGCGAAGGTGTGGCTAAGCCCTTGCAGTTTGCGCTGTACGTAAAATTTCCGCCAGCGGGTGTGGGTAAGGCACATATTCGTACTGAGCCGCCACGGTGGCAGCACTATGTCCGCCCCAAGGATTTAGGCGTGATTGAAGTGGAACCGGGCAAACAGGCGGTCAAAGCCTCCTCTGATTGGTCGCGACGCTTATTGCTCGAGTTAAGCGAAGGCATGCAACCGGTCATGCGTTATTGGGATGCAGCCGATGCCAGTGATGATATGGAAGTGGTGATTTCAGCATTTAACTTTCGGCAAAGTTTAGATCGTTTCCAGCACTGTCTTGGCAAAATGGTACGTTATGATTTTGCTGCGGTGAAACGCTCAACCGTCTATTTCCACGCCGATAGCTCGCGCTTACGCCAAAAAGCCAAGAAGCAACTGGATAAACTCATTGCCATTGTGAAACGTGACCCTGGTATCAAGCGCATTCGCTTAGAGTTGTATACCCAGAATCGTACCGGCTTAGTGCGCTATAATTTCCGCCTCGCAACACGTCGGGCGCGTGCCGTTCGCGATTATCTGATTAAGCGGGGACTGAGTGAAGATAAGTTACTCATTAATATGTATACCAAGAGTCGCTCAGCCATGAAAAAGCTCGGTTACAAGGATACCAATGTCTATCTTGTGCTAGAGCGTTCTGGCAAATAAGTCGTTTGTCCCTAGCCATTGGCTTAAATCCCCAGCCAATGGATCAAACCCCATAAACATCCTGATATAATCGCCCCTTCGCATTTTAGGAGTGTGGCATGTCGGATATTAAGAAAGTGGTATTAGCCTATTCTGGGGGCTTGGATACATCCATTATTTTGAAATGGTTACAGGATAAATACCAATGTGAAGTGGTGACCTTCACCGCAGACATTGGTCAAGGCGAAGAAGTCGAACCGGCTCGGGCCAAAGCCCAGGCCATGGGCGTGAAAGAGATTTTTATCGAAGATTTACGTGAAGACTTTGCCCGTGATTATGTTTTTCCTATGTTTCGTGCCAACACTGTTTACGAAGGTGAATATTTACTGGGTACGTCGATTGCCAGACCACTGATTGCCAAACGCTTAGTGGAGATTGCCAAAAAGACCGGTGCTGATGCCATTGCCCACGGTGCCACCGGTAAGGGCAATGACCAAGTACGATTTGAGTTAGGCGCCTATGCCTTGGATCCAAACATTAAAGTGATTGCACCCTGGCGTGAGTGGGATTTGAATTCCCGTGAAAAACTTATGCACTATGCTGAGCAACATCAGATCCCAGTGGATTTCAATAAAGGTAAAAAGTCACCTTATTCTATGGATGCCAACTTGCTACATATTTCTTATGAAGGCGGTATCTTAGAAGACCCTTGGGCCACGGCAGAAGAAGACATGTGGCGCTGGAGCGTATCACCAGAGCAAGCACCGGATACGCCCACCGTATTGGAACTTACCTTTAATCGTGGTGACATTGTGGCGATTAATGGCCAAGCTATGACAGCAGCACAAGTGATGGAATACTTGAATAAAGTTGCGGGCGACAATGGTATTGGCCGGGCTGATTTAGTGGAGAATCGTTACGTGGGAATGAAGTCACGTGGCTGTTATGAAACACCAGCCGGTACGGTGATGTTGAAGGCACATCGTGCCATTGAGTCGTTGACCTTAGATAGGGAAGTGGCTCACTTAAAAGATGAGTTAATGCCTAAGTATGCCAGCCTAATCTATAACGGTTATTGGTGGGCACCTGAGCGTAACATGATGCAAGAAATGATCGATGCATCACAAGCAACAGTGAATGGTGTGGTACGGATACGTTTGTATAAAGGAAACGTGATTGTTGAAGGGCGTAAGTCCGATACCGATAGTTTATTTGACGAGGCTATTGCCACATTTGAAGATGATGCCGGTGCCTACGATCAATCCGATGCTGGTGGCTTTATTAAGCTGAATGCTTTGCGTATGCGCATTGCGGCAATGCGACATCAGAAGTAGTGCATTGAAACGATGATCAAAAAAGCCGGTAATGGATACCGGCTTTTTTATTTAAGATAATCTTAATACGTTATTGCGGATTAAATTTCTGTGCTATCCAGTAATCAATACTAAAGATACGACCTGCGCCCATGAAGAACAGCACCAGCAACATTAAGAAATAGGTGGCGGCAAATTCAATGCCGTTCTTAAGAATCGTAATACTGCCGTATTCGGTAATCCAGTCATAATTACTGTGTTCGCGTAAAATTTCTCTTGCTTTGTCGCGACGTTTCACTGCTTCCTCAATATGATCTGTTTTCCATTCCCAAGGCACAGTAAGTGTGGTTTCGGGTAATGCATGCCAACCGTTTTGCCAATGAGCGGTAGCAGCAGCGACGAGCATGGTAAACATTAATGGAATAGCAAACCAACGTGTTGCTAAGCCGATTAAAATGGCAATACCGCCCACAAACTCAGCTAAACCGGCCATGGTTGCCATTAACATCGGTGCTGGCATACCGAGGATTTCTCCGAAGTAATAAGCCGTACTTTCAAGGTCCACTAACTTTCCATAGCCTGCCATGATAAAAACAGGGGCAAGAAAAATACGAATCAGTAGCGGCGCGAGGAAGCTGAATGATTTAGTTTTGTCGAGCAAGGATTGTAGTTGTAATAAGAAACCCATGGTCTCCTCCTGTTCGTTAGTTATTATTTATATTAGACCAAACAATGCTTAATCGTTCACACCAAGAATGATATGACGATCTTTTAGGTCTTGTAGGATTTGTAGTCCACCCTGGATAACGGCATCAGGGTTAGGGTGTTGTAGTTGCTCGGCAATAGTCGCGAGCATTTGTTGTCCGGTTAGTTTGTTTTCTTCACTGATAAGTTGTAATAGGTGAGCAGTAACAAGATTAATTTCGATAAAGTGTACATCATCTTGGTTGTTACGATAAACGATAACATAAGTTGGTTCATGTTCTTCGGGTAGATAGTCTGGGCCAATTTTATGAACGGCATATTGATAGCTCAGTGGCCATGCCAGTGGCGATAAGACCGGTATACCCGATAGTAAATCACCTTCTGCATCGACGTGGGTCATGTCGATGTTTTGATCTAAGATACTTAAGGCCAACTCAACCCATTCATAATGGGCTAATTCCAACATGAAAGGATAATCATCCTGTGCTGTTTCACGTTCGGTTTCTAAATATTTTAAAAACTCGCGTGGCATCTCTTGAAATAAAGGTGTGCTGGCATGGTGATGTTCAAAATAATCTCGAATCATGCGATGCCATTTATCATCAGCCGTGATTTCCCGTAACACGGGGAAACTACTCGACATAAAATCTTCAACATTGTTATATAACAAATCGTTGTAAATTTTCATTCGCCGCGCTTCAATATCATTGGGGCGCGCGTGCTTTTCCGGGTTGCGCACGTGTTGCGTAAACGCATATTGGATTTGTTTAAAACGAGGTAGATTAACCGTGTTTTGCATGAACATCGTCCTCGACTTTCCATTTAGTCTGGATTTCGTGAATGGTGTCCACTTCCTGTAGTAACTCGGGGATTGGCGGTATGTTAAAGTCGCGCTCTAACAAGGTTGGGAATACGCCAAATAATTCGTAAGCTTTCTCGAGGATTTGCCAAACGGGATCGATTACATCCGCACCGTGGGTATCCACAATTAAATCTTCTGCTTCGTTATAGTGACCAGCGATATGGGCATAGGCAATACGTTGCTGAGGTAGTGCTGCTAGAAATTCGTTGGCATCATAACGATGATTGATACTGTTAACGTAAATGTTATTAACGTCTAATAGTAATTGGCAGTTTGCTTCTTCAAGCACCGCATTTAGAAAATCAATTTCTGACATTTCTTGGCCGGGTGCTGCATAGTAAGAGACGTTTTCCATGGCGATAGGGCGTTCCAAGATGTCTTGTACTTGCTTGATACGGCCCGCCACATAATGGATAGCTTCTTCTGTGAAAGGAATGGGCATGAGATCATATAAATGCCCATCGTCACTACAGTAACTAAGGTGTTCACTGTAGCATCGAACTTGGTGTTCATCTAAAAAGCGCTTTAGCTTATGCAGAAACGCTTCGTCTAACGGTGCAGGTGACCCGATAGATAACGATAAACCGTGACAAACGAAGGGATAGCGTTCAGTAAAATCGCGGAACTGTTTACCATAGCGACCGCCTACGCCAATCCAGTTTTCTGGTGCAACTTCCATGAAGTTAACCTGTGAAGGTGGTTGGTCTGCGAGCGAAGACATAATCTCGCGTCGCAGACCTAAACCTGCACCATGAACAGTATATTGCTGCTGTTTCATGATAATGCTAGCTCGTGGACAGCTTATTTACCGCCGCACTTACCTTCGCCGCATTTACCTTCTTTCTTACCATCTTTGCCGCCGCACTTGCCTTCGCCGCATTTACCTTCTTTTTTGCCGCCACACTTACCTTCGCCGCATTTACCTTCTTTTTTGCCGCCGCACTTACCTTCGCCGCATTTACCTTCTTTTTTGCCGCCACACTTACCTTCGCCGCATTTGCCTTCTTTACCAGCAACTTGCATATAGCCACTGTTAAGTTCGTTCATTGCAAATGGGTTTTCAGCTGAAGCAGGCGCTGCAGAAGCAACATTACTAGCTGCTAGAGAAGCGGCAAAAGTTGCACCGATAGCCAGAGATAGGGGCTTCATTATTTTATTTGACATGTTAGTTCTCTCCGTTTCTAGACAAAATAAGATTTACCATCCCTATGTTATACATTCCTGTTACGTATCAGGGACAGTCAAATATACGTACCAGGTATTCGGTTGGATGCAACCTAAAATTATTTTGTGTTCTTGCTGAGTTTGAAGCGCGATTTTAACTAAAGTTCAAAGAAATTCAGCTGATTATGACACATTTTATCGCGATTGGGAGCGTGCTATGCCGCATCTTAAAACCATTATTTATCTGTAGTTTTAATAACTTAGTCTAAATTTTTATCGGGGAAAGGACATAAGTCTTCTATGACACAACTGCCGCAACGCGGTTTTCTTGCGATACATGTGTAGCGTCCATGTAAGATGAGCCAATGATGCGCATCGAGCATATATTCTTCCGGTAC
>CAZPAE010000136.1:0-6809 GCA_964584455.1 uncultured Thioalkalispiraceae bacterium | reverse complement strand
ATGAGTTCTTCATAGGTCAGCTCACTGCCATCGGAGAACGTAAAGCGATCAATCGCCCGCTCACCAAATACATTGTTGGGATCAAAGTTTTCTAAGTGAATCTCACCTTGGTTATTTTCCAAGGTGATAAGTAAAGAACCGAAGCCTAGGGTCACGCCACTAGGTGTGAGGCTACCGCCTAAGTTTAAGGTATTTTGCTGGCCTTGCTCGGATTGATCAAAGATCCGCACACTGCTACCCGGCCCAAACCCAGGGACAACACTATAGGTATCACCCCCAGCACCGCCCATGAATACACCTACATAGCCTTGGTTCAACGCATCCCACGAGGCACCATTGAGTACGATGGTATCATCGCCATAACCACCAAAAACCACATCCCCCTGGCCGCCGGTAATCACCACGTAATCATTCCCGTCACCAGCATTGATGGTATTACCACCGTGGGAACTGGTAATGACATTATCATTCGCATTGCCTAACAGAACTTCCGAGCCAGTGGTATCATTAATTTCTAACGCTTCCTCATTGGAATCAAATGTTCTAACAATTAAGCCACCTTGGCGGACTAACATTTCTTGATAAGTCAATACTTGCCCATCAGCAAACTCATAGGATTCAATTACGCCAGTTTGAGCAAAGTTATCCCTTTCATAAAACTGCTCTATATATTCAGTGATTTCAATAGTGTCACCGGTATCACCAATGGTTAAGCGTAAAATAGGATCGGGTGGATCCGCAGCATCATAAAGTGGCATTGGTCCGGGATTAAAGAACTCAATTTGAATATCTTCTACACTAATACCTTGCCCAAATACGATTTTATCAATACCTGCATCATCTCTTATGGTATCAGAGCCATCACCGAGCTCATAAACGTACGTATCATCCCCTTCATAACCATTGAGCTCATCATCTCCCTCACCACCTTGCAAGAGATCATTACCTAACCCTGCGTATATCTGGTCATTACCCAAACCACCATAAAGTGTATCATTAAGATTACCACCAATAAGACGATCACTACCTGCATAACCATAAATAGTACTATCTTGGACAGTCACTCCCACAAGTAAATTATCTCGGATATCACCTGATACAGTGAAATCATCCCAGTGTGAGAAAAATTCTTCACGCGTATAGCTTGTACCATCCGCAAAATTATATTGATCAATCGTTCGATCAACTTCTATATCAACGCTATCACCTTGATCACCATAAGTTAGTATAAATTGCTGCCGGTTTTCATCACCGATAATGCCAATAGCTACATTCACACTACCGAAATCTATACCTGTACCAAAGTTAATTTGATTATGTCCAACAAGACCTTCTCTTTTCTCTATCCTGTCCTGACCATCACCAAGATTAAAAACAAAGGTTGAATTATATATACTGCGCATATAATCATTGCCTGTGCCACCATTAAAGAGCGCTGACCGATCATACCATTGCCCCTGTGAAGCAACTAACTCATCATCCCCGCCATAGCCATATAGTTCACTATGAAAACCTACGGTCTCTAATCGATTAGCCTCATCATCGCCATTAACGATGGTAAATACGGATACAGCATGATCAGCCAAAAGAGACGATGAACCATCGTCAAACTGCAATGTGACGTTATTACGCAAATAATCTAATCGATAATGATGCTCATACCAACGGTCAAAAGTAAGACGATCATTGGTACCGGCAATAGACATTACTAAATCATTACCTTCAGCAGAAAAAACTAAATCGGCCTCACTAATACCTGCTGCCAATAAAATGGTATTACTCTCTAAACTTTGTGTATATGCGAGAAGCGTATCTTGCCCGGAACCAATGCCAAAATGGAAAGTATCGTGACCTCTACCCCCGAGCAACCAATCATTACCACTACCGCCTATTAACGTATCATCACCATCTTGCCCGACGATGAGATGATCAGCACTACTGCTTGCACTCAAATTATCATTACCCGAGGTACCAGAAAGTAATACTGACGGTAAGCCGACGATAGGCAAATCCAGATTTAAGGTCGTACCATCGTCAAACGTTATCTGATTGATTTGAACCCTATTAGACACATCTAAGAACTGGCCACTGCTTACATCATATTGTGCATTGAGCTGGTATAGTACTGCATCGGTACCATTATTAAGATCAATACGAACCTCACCGATAAACCCAATGACAAAGCCATTACCAAAATCCAATTGGTACTGAATAGACTCAACACTCAATACGTTTTGTGATATATCAGCTTGGGTAATGCCTGGACCAAAATGCAATGTATTAATCCCAGCATGATCCGCAATCGTATCGACACCATCACCAAGATTAAAATAATAGGTATCATTACCGGCATCACCGACTAATGTGTCATTACCTAAGCCTCCGGTGATACTATCATCCCCCGCGCCAGTCCATATCTCATCATCGCCATCTGAACCCTGCGCAATATCGATATCATTCGTTGTTGAGATAAAGGCACCGGCCGCTCTATGCTCTGTTGTGCCATCGGAGAAATCAACCAGATTAGATAAACTAGCAAACTGTGCTGTATTAATGACAGAGCCATCTTCACTAAAGACAATATTACCAAAACTATACCAGGCATTTTCTTCTACATTGGGTTGCTGGGCGGCGCGAATAGTGAGTTGATCATTTGTCCCGGCTATACGAATGACTAAACGATTATCTTCACGGCTAAAACTGACATCACTTTGCGTAATGCCAGAGCCTAGTATTAATGTATTACTACTATCGCCAATATCATCAATCACATCCTGGCCATCACCTAAATTAAAGTAATACGTATCATGGCCATTACCTCCATACAGCGTATCATTACCTGTATCACCATAGATAATATCATCGCCTGAACCAGCCTCAACAACATCATCACCGCTACCTGCGTGGATAATATCAACAAACTCATTACCCAAGATGTGATCGCTACCAGCAGAGCCACGTAATGGCTCAATACTTAGGCCATCATAGGCGCTGGTATCAATGCTGCTACCATCATCAAATACAAATTGCTCAACCCGTTGTGGTAAGCTACTATCAAACCAACTTGCGATACTGAGCTTATCGTCACTACCGGTAAAGCTGACCTCCAAGGAATCATCGCCTCGGCGTAATACCGTCATATCGGCTGCATTTAATCCAGGTCCAAAGACCACGGTATCCATATCCGTTGATAAAGTGGTTTCGGTGATCACATCACGACCATCACCTAGGTTAAAGTAATAAGTATCATTCCCTTCGCCACCGAATAATTGATCATCCCCACTACCACCATGCAAGATATCGTTTCCTAAGCTACCTTCAATGTAATCATCATTATCCTCACCGAATAAACTATCATTACCTTCACCCCCGAGTAACTGATCATTCCCGCTACCACCGTGTAAACTGTCATTGCCCAGCCCGCCTTCAATGCGATCATCGCCAGCGCCACCGAATAAGTTATCGTTACCCTCATAGCCATAGATATCTTCATCCACATCGATACCCGTGATCACATCATCCTGCGAGGTACCATAGATGGTACGCGTGCCACTGCTATCATCAACCCGCACGGTCTGCGGTAATGCCGTAAGGTCCACACTGCTACCATCGATAAAGGTGAGTTGCTCCACCGCATAGGCGGCATTGGCCCCACCGGGTAAGGCACCATTGCGTAGGGTAATCTCTTCACTGGTAGGAATAATTTGAATCACGATATTGGTATTACGCTGCTCAATCACCACATCGTTCTGGGTAATACCTTGCCCAAAGGCAAGGGTATCGATATTGCCTAACTCACTGTCATAATCAAAAATAACATCGTTACCATCACCCAAGTTATAGATATACGTATCATTGCCCGTACCACCGCGCAGCAAATCATCACCGCCTTGGCCTTGTAGGGTATTACTGCCACTGGCACCGAATAAACTATCATTTTGATGACCACCCACTAAGTTACCATCCGCCGTTTGGGCACCTAAGGTTAAGGCGCCGGCAAAGGTGGCCAATAAACTGGCTTGATCAAAACTGCCACTGGAGAATTGATAGGTTTGGCCTTGGTCTTCAATCGCCCGGCTTAAGTTAATAAACTGCCCGCTTTGGGTTTGAATTTGTAACACTTGCTGAGAATGCGCATTCACCGCCACACGCACATTGGCATTATTCATATCAATACCGGCATATTGCAGCGTGACATTCTCACCACGGATATCAATGCTATCGCTGGCATCGGCATCCAGGACCACATCGTTATCATAGGCAATGATGGTATCAGCGCCTAAGCCACCGATAAGTACATCGGCATCCTGGTCTTCACCGCCATCAAGGTAATCATCGCCATTACCGCCGAATAACGCATCCACACCCGCACCGCCATACAAGGTGTCGTCACCATCGCCGCCTTCTAAGGAATCATGCCCACTCAAGTTTGATGCAACATCATCACCATACAGCACATCATCATCGCTGCCACCGACCAGTTGGTCATTACCGCCTAGCCCCACCAAGGTATCGTTGCCATTACCACCATCAAGTTGATCGTCACCGTGATATTGTTCATCAAGCCCTTCCAAATCACCCACAAGAGCATCATCACCATCACCACCAAGCAAGGTATCATTACCACCGCTGCCCCATAAGCCGTCATCACCTGCACCACCGGATAAGGTATCATCCCCATGCTCAGCACCATTGCTTTCGGTATCATCACCTAATAAGGTATCGTCACCCCCATCACCTAACAGCCAGTCATTGCCAAACCCACCGGCCACAAAGTCATTATCTGCACCGGCACTCACATAATCATCACCACCGCCGCCAAAAACAATATCCGCACCGGTGCTGGCATAAATCGCATCATTACCATGACGTTCGGATGCAGATGGTTGAGCATAAAGTTGGTTCTGATCTAAATACCCTAAATCATGAAACGTTTCACCGTGTAATAGATCCGGCACCTGCCAATCAAATGCATCCCCTTCAAGGTTGCCAGCCAGAAAGTCTTCATCGCCAAAAATAACATCATCACCGCCCAGGCCAACAAGGAAATCATGCTCGGTACCACCAAACAGCGCATTTTGCCCAAAGCCACCGACCACAATATCATTATCCGAACCACCACTAAGCCAATCACGATCCACTGATGTCATAGCACCATCATCTAATTGTATGAGGGTACTGATATCCGTTTCATCATCAGCATAGATCTGATCGCGACCAAACTTACCATAGGCAATATCCGTTCCCTCACCACCGATAAGTACATCATTCCACGATGAGGTTAAAAACGTATCGCTGGGAATATCATCATGTAAATCCAGATTAGGCGCGAAAAAATAGAAGAAATCACCGAGTAGCACATCATTACCTTCACCACCCTCAATGTGATCATCACCAAACTCACCACCCAACACATCCATGCCGGTACCGCCATACAAAGTATCATCGCCTAACCAACCGGCCAGACCATCATCACCCGCACCGCCATACAACACATCATCACCACGTTGACTACGCAAATTATCATCGCCACCCAGTAACCGAATCAAATAAGCACTATGCACATTATTCATATCCACATCATGACGATTGTCTGGCCCAGCCGTACCGATCAACTCGATAGGATTATCCGGTGGGGTAATGGGATCTAATTCATTGCGATTCAACGCAATCCCCAAATCCCCATCACGAAAGTTGTTAATCGTTAAGGTGCTATCATCCCGCCTGTCCGTCACCGTTAACGTATTGCCCGCCAAACTATATTGATGCACCCCCGACTCAAACACATGCGGTATATCCATATCCGGCACCGCACGACCCAACACAAAACCATTAAACACCACCGTGCCTTCACCGTCGGTATCGAACACCGTATCCCCATCACCGACAAAATACGTATCAACACCATCACCGCCTTCAAGATAATCCGCCGCATCATCTTCTAAATAATTCGCACTATGGGATAAGGTATCATCACCGCGCAAACCATAAAGAAAATCACCCTGCGCACCGCCCACCAGTACATCCGCTTCATGACCGCCAAACAAATAGCGAACATGCTCCAGTGAACTATAGTCCGACCCGATCGGACCATAAGACGATAAGATGTCACCACTGACAACATCACGATAATAGGCGAGGTCACTACTTTCATCCGGTATGTATACACCGGTTCCTGATAATTTTGCTTGAAATTGATGATGAAGAAACGCCGCTTTATCCCGTAAAAACGCCTCGGTTAACTGGCCCGTACGCGAAGCGGTATCATATAAATCTAATTCACCTTCACTATTATGCGATTCATAAAGGTCCGCATTATTCGTGCTAATTGCAAACGCATTACCGTGCACCATGGCATAACGTACGGCAATATCATTTTGTGCTGCTTGTACCATCGCACCAGGATTCTCGAAGTGACTCATATCCACAATGGTCGCCAAACCACCGGGCGCACTACTGCCCTCCAAAGCAATAAACGGCGCACTCTCATAAATCGCCTTTAAGTGAGTAAACAACGCCTCACGATCACCTTGCGCTATTTCAGTGGGAGCCTGCGCTTGTGCCACAAACAGATCATAAAACGCTCCCACCATCGACTCTAACGATGTAAATCCACCACGCGCCTCAGAGACAAAAATACGCTTCAACACCGTTAAGGCATCGGGTACCGATTGACTGTGATAAGACGACGACAAACGGAAAAATAAATCATACACCGCTAAACTATCCACCATCTGCGGCATACCATGACCGACTGTATTACCAAAAGAAAAACTCTCGGTATAAATCTCATCATGCTCCCCTTGCTG
>CAZPAE010000135.1:0-6912 GCA_964584455.1 uncultured Thioalkalispiraceae bacterium | reverse complement strand
CACCTTGGATATAAATCTTATCCAGCCCTGCGCCTTCAATTTTAGCGCCCATGGCATTGAGACAATTAGCCAGATCCACCACTTCTGGCTCACGTGCCGCATTCTCGATGACCGTTTCGCCTTTGGCCAAACATGCAGCCATCATTAAATTCTCAGTACCCGTCACAGTCACTAAATCCATCACTAACTTAGTCCCCTGTAACCGTTTGGCCTTGGCCTTGATGTAGCCCTGGTCCACACTGATATCTGCCCCCATGGCTTCCAAACCACGAATATGTAAATTGACCGGGCGCGATCCGATGGCACAACCACCGGGTAATGACACTTGGGCCTCACCATAACGCGCTAATAATGGCCCTAACACCAAAATCGAGGCACGCATGGTTTTCACCAATTCGTAGGGCGCAGAAAAGTTTTTAATGGTTGAGGCATCCACCTCTACATTCATTTTCTCGCCCATGGTAATCGACACACCCATACGACCTAATAATTCCATGGTCGTGGTAATATCGTTTAGATGCGGAATATTGCACACTGTGACTGGCTCATTGGCCAGCAAGGTTGAAACAATAATGGGAAGAGCAGCATTCTTTGCGCCCGATACACGAATGGTTCCGTGCAATGGCACACCACCGGTTATGATCAATCGGTCCATAGCGTTTTTTGTTACCTAAATTGTGTCCAGATAAAAATCAGGAGGATATTTGTAATTTGCTCGCCTTGGCCCACTGCGCTGGGGTATAGGTCTTAATAGAAAGGGCATGTAATGCGCCGCTAGTGATTTGCTCATTGACCGTGGCATAAACTAACTGCTGTTGTTTGACCAATGACAAATCAGCAAAAACCTCACCCACGACGATCGCATCAAAATGGCTGCCATCACCTTTCACAGTGACATCACAATCCGGTAGTCCGGCTTCAATAAGGCGTTTTACTTCTTCTGGTTCCATAGATATTCCACTCTAAAATCGAATAATTAGCTCGGCGCTATTTTAACCATAGCGACCACAATGTGGTATGCGTTTGTTGCGATAATTTGATGATTCAATCCTGAATCGGCAGAATTTTGTGCAATTCACTGACTCGCGCGATTTGAAGCAGTTGGGCTGGGACATTTTGGAAGCATAGTGAAAAACCATCGCGCTTAGCCAAACGTAACCATTGCGCCAATAGCGCTAAACCCGCACTATCAGCCCGTGTTACGCCAGACAAATCAATCTCAACCTCACCATCAGCACCAGCTAGCAGCGCCTGAGTATCACGTGTCAAGGCCGGTACCGTTTGCATATTGAGCTCACCCTGTACCATAAAATGGTTATCGGTCATTTTTTTCATTACAGGTAATGCCATCACTTAGCCTTGAGTACTATTTATCGTCTTCTGACTTTTCATCATTGTCCATAAAGCTGGAAACAAACTGGGCAATGAGCTTCTCTAATACCAATGAACCTTGGGTTAGCTTAATCTTTGAACCCTGGGCCAAATAAGCCGGCTCACATTTCAACCCATCTAATTCTGGCTCACGCCCTTCGAGTTCGGCTGCCAGTTTTTCCTCTTCGCAAGGATTAGCAGCTGATCCCGGTAATAAGCCGATATATTTCTCACCCAGTAGACCTGCGGTATAAATATTGGCGGAGGTCCCTTCTGGTAGCTGGTCATAATGACTTTCAATTTGCATGGTCACCACCGCTTGATAATCTTTTTTATCAAACTCAATTTTAGTGACACGCCCCAAAGTGACGCCGGCCATGGTCACAGGCGAACGGACTTTAAGGCCACTGGCATCTTCAAAACGCGCGCTAACCTCATAGCCCTCATCATTGGCATAAGCACTGAGGTTACTTACCTTCATTGCCAACATAAACAACGAGGCAAACCCAGCAACGACAAAGATGCCTACCCAAATTTCTACCGTACGCGAGTTCATCATATTAAGCTTCTCCAAACATAAGCGCGGTTAGAATAAAGTCTAGCCCTAAAACCGCTAATGCAGCATGTACCACTGTGCGTGTTGTTGCTCGACTGACCCCTTCGGAGGTCGGTATCGCATCATACCCCTCAAAAACGGCAATCCACGTCACCACGACACCAAATACAATACTCTTTATCACACCATTTAAGATATCTTCATACACATCCACATTGGCTTGCATCTGTGACCAGTAGGCGCCCTCATCCACACCGAGCAGACCTACCCCAACGAAATAGCCACCTAATACGCCAACAGCACTAAAAATAGCCGCCAATAGCGGCATGGAAATAAAACCAGCCAAGAACCGCGGTGCTAATACTCGCCGTATGGGATCCACCGCCATCATTTCCATGGCAGATAGCTGCTCAGTCGCTTTCATTAAACCTATTTCAGCCGTTAAAGCAGACCCTGCCCGCCCAGCAAACAGCAAAGCGGTGACCACCGGCCCTAACTCACGAACCAAGGACAGTGCCACCACCACCCCCAGTGACTCTTCTGCACCAAAACCGACTAGAGTGTTATAGCCCTGTAGACCCAAGACCATGCCGACAAATAAACCTGACACCACAATAATCGCTAGCGATAACACACCCACCGAATAGGTCTGCTGCAAAGTCAATTTTGGGCGTGAAAGAAGACTGCCTAGACCAACCAAAATGCTGGCCAATAAAATATGCCCGCGACCTAGGCGTTGAAAAAAGCTAAAGCTGGATTGTCCGACAGATTGAATATAACGAAGCATTAGGCAACTTACCCTGTTTTCATTTGACGACCGTTAAGGAGATCGGTCAAGTAGTCATCTGCAGGATAATGAAATGGCACCGGCCCATCGGGTATCCCTTTTAAGAATTGCTGTGCCCATTCAGAAGAAGAGCGACTTAACTCATCAGCGGTACCATGGCCTACCACCTTACCGTTAGAGAGTAAGTAAATATAATCTGCAATACTGCTGGTCTCTGCAATATCGTGCGATACGATGATACTGGTTAAGCCCAAGGCATCGTTCAAATCCCGAATTAAACGCACCAGCACACCCATGGAAATGGGATCTTGGCCAGTAAAAGGTTCGTCATACATCATGATCATCGGGTCGAGTGCAATGGCGCGCGCTAATGCAACACGTCTTGCCATTCCCCCAGATAACTCGGCAGGCATTAAATCACGTGCACCACGCAGCCCCACCGCGTGTAATTTCATCAACACCAAATCACGAATCATCGTTTCCGATAACCCGGTATGTTCTCGTAGAGGAAAAGCCACATTGTCGTAAACGCTCATATCCGTTAACAACGCGCCATTTTGAAATAACATGCCCATACGTTGGCGCAAGGTATAAAGCGCGCTGTGGCCTAAGCGCTCAACCGCCTGCCCTTCCACTTCGATACTGCCCTGCATTGGTCTTAATTGACCACCAATCAAACGTAATAGGGTTGTTTTGCCCGTGCCACTAGGGCCCATAATGGCCGTGACTTTGCCACGCGGAATGTCTAAATCGACACCATCAAAAATCTTACGATCACCACGGGAAAAAACCAGATTTCGTACTTTGACTAATGTAGAAGCTGTATCTGCCATATCGACCTATTATTATAAGAAGTCCAACATCATACCCGTATTATGCAAAAGTTGCATATCAGGTGGATCACCATCAACAATCAGCACCCTTTGTTGTGGCTCAGAACGCTGCGCTAAATTTGATTCCAGTATAGCTCTTAATTTTTTTGGATCCGCCACATCGCTAATACGTGTTAACGCTAATCGACCGTAACACAAATCATCCGCATATTCAGGCTCACCATGCCAACACAAGCCTAACCCCGCATCCCACAATGTCGCTTGCTGCTGTGAAGTCAATGTCTGTCTCAAACTATTACCCATATCTAAACTAAGTGGGTAGCGTGCTGCCAAGGTTTGATAGTGTGCTATCGCATTATCAGAGGGATAATCTACCAATGGCATGACAATCCCCATGATTCGCTCAGCCAAAATATCCAGCGCCTTGGTGACGAGTATGACAGCATCATGATCATTCACATCAGGCCATTCACAAATAAACTGTGGAGAGTCATCTGTTTCAGCTAACCACTCATGAAATACCGTTTCGCCTTGAGACCAATAGCTCTGAGGCACCATGACGACCTGGTTCTCGTTGCCGTAATAACCAAGCTGCCACTCCGGCGGTAAACCTTCAGGATAGTACTCATCTTCCCAAATAGTGTATTGCCAACCATAAGTACCAATATAGAGTAAATGCTCCGACACCGGCTTTCCCAGTCACCCGTTGATTACAGAAATCGATTATACTTAGGTTTGGCTCACTGCCTAGTGCCAGGGAGCATACCCAGACCAAGTGAATACAAGCTGAACAATGGAAAATAATTAAGGTTCATATCACATGGGCGATGTAGTACGCTTCAAGAAGCCAAAACTTAAACAAAAACATCGCGGTAATACTTTATGTCGTCGCGGGTTCCATAAGTGGGAAGTCGACAACAGTAAACCATTTGCCGTTAAACAAGGAAAACTATTGACGGTTTATCGCTGTATACGCTGCGGTATCACTAAATCTGAAACTCGCTGACATTTATAAATCATGATGAAAATACAATTTACCAATCCGATTAAACTTTCCATTTTGCTACTGACTATACTGTTGTCGTCTTGCGCTACAGTCAGTGCGCCCAGTGAACGGGATCCGTGGGAATCCTTTAACCGCTCTATCTACGCGTTTAACGATGGCATAGATCGTGCCGTTGCCCGCCCGGTTGCTGAAGCTTATCAAGCGGTGACACCCGACTTTGTTGAAACCGGTATTTCAAACTTCTTTAGCAATCTGGACGATATCATCGTTGTGGTAAATGATTTATTGCAGTTTAAATTTAAACAAGCCGCACAAGATCTGACTCGCTTTGTCTTTAACACCACATTTGGCTTGTTAGGTTTTATTGATGTTGCCTCTGAGATGGAGTTACCCAAACACCGTGAAGACTTTGGTCAAACTCTCGCGACCTGGGGGGTGGGTGAAGGTGCTTATCTAGTGCTACCTATTTTGGGCCCCAGTACCGTGCGTGATGCGACGGGTACGTTAGTTGACGGGGCTTTTCTCGATGTGGTGCTCACTGTGGAAGATGACGAAGCCCGCTGGTCACTCATTGCATTACGTGCCATTGATAATCGAGCCGGATTACTAGAAGCCACACGCATCATGGAAAAATCGGGTATCGACCCTTATGTCTTCATGCGTGATGCCTATTTGCAAATTCGTGATAACGACATTCACGATGGCAACCCGCCTAAAGCCGCCATCGAACAACCTACTCAAGAAGATCTGGAGTTAGAAGATGAATTGGAAAAAGCCTTAGAATCTAGTTCCCCTTCCAGCAACTAACCCACTGGCCTTTAGAATTTATTTATGGAATTAACTATTGCTATCGCTGCCATCATAGGTGGCTTTGTCGTTCTATTATGGGGTGCGGATCGCTTCGTTTACGGTGCAGCAGCCACAGCAAGAAACCTCGGTGTATCCACACTGGTCATTGGTCTCACGATTGTTGCTTTCGGCACATCAGCGCCTGAGATACTTGTTTCCATTATGGCCGCCATTAATGGCAACCCTGGCATTGCAGTGGGTAATGGGATTGGGTCAAACATCGCTAACATTGGTTTAGTACTAGGTGTAACGGCACTGGTTTTACCTTTAATGGTTCATTCACAATTACTCAAACGCGAGTTCCCTATTTTATTGGGGCTGATGTTTTTTGGTGCCTTTCTGATTCTAGACAATGAACTAGGGCGACTCGACGGTATACTTTTACTATCAGCGCTATTCATATTAACTGGCTGGCTCATCTATAAAGGTATGAACCAACCTAAATTAGATGAAGTCGCCATTGATTATGAAATTGAGATCGCGCGTATTTCTACAACCAAAGCACTCCTTTGGACCTTAGTCGGTCTTATCCTTTTATTGGTGAGTTCACGAATTTTAATCTATGGTGCGGTGAGTATCGCAAAAATGCTCGGCATTAGTGATCTCATTATTGGGCTTACCATCATTGCCATTGGCACCAGCTTACCCGAGCTGGCAACGTCCATCGTGAGTGCACTCAAAAAAGAAACCGATATCGCAATTGGGAATATTCTTGGCTCAAATATGTTTAATCTATTGGCGGTATTAGGCATACCGGCCGTGATTTCACCCATTATGCTCGATAGCTATGTGTTATACCGAGATTATCTGAGCATGCTAATCTTAAGTATTATGTTATTCATTTTTGCTTATGGGTTTCGTGGTCGAGGCTGTATTAGCCGTGTCGAGGGTGGCTTGTTATTAACTGGTTATATTAGTTATATGGTAGTAATCTACTTCAACATCCAGCAGGGTTAATACACAACAACTATGGATAAAAACAACGTTATTCAGCTTGCCAAAGCCGTTATTGAAACGGAAACCCAGGCTGCGCAAGCATTATTACAACGTATCGATGATACCTTTGTACATGCCGTGCAAACCATCTTGGACTGCCAAGGTCGGGTTGTGGTACTCGGTATGGGTAAATCAGGTCATATTGGCCATAAGATTGCGGCCACTTTAGCCAGCACCGGCACCCCCGCTTTTTTCGTCCACCCTGGTGAGGCGAGCCATGGCGATTTGGGGATGATCGTTGCCCACGATGTGGTACTCGCCATTTCAAACTCCGGTGAAACCGATGAGCTATTAACCATTTTACCCTTAATTAAGCGCATCAATGCCCCTTTAATTGCCATGACCGGCAACCCCCAATCGACACTGGCCAAAGAAGCCGATTACCATCTTGATGTGAGTGTAGAAAAAGAAGCTTGCCCTTTAGGACTGGCGCCCACCGCCAGCACAACGGCCACATTAGTGATGGGTGATAGTCTTGCCATTGCATTACTGGAATCCCGCGGCTTCACCCAAG
>CAZPAE010000134.1:0-6928 GCA_964584455.1 uncultured Thioalkalispiraceae bacterium | reverse complement strand
ATTCGTGCCTATGTTGCCCTTGATAAAGGGGTCGAGATAAATGATAGACAAATTAAAAAAGTTTGTATGTCATGTTTAGAGAATTTTATGGTACCACAACAGATTATTATTTTAGATAGTCTGCCAAAAACACAAACCGGTAAAATATCGAAAAAATTGCTATTGGAGCAACAACAATGATGCAGTCAGCACTGTATAACGAATTACAGCAAAAGCTGGAGGCAAGTATTGAGATTTTACCCGACAAACCGGAAGAGTCTGCCGAATCGATTCTAAAAGCACTTTGGCACCTGGCAGCAGGTGAACCCATGTCTGTGCATAAAGCGATGACGCTGGATTTACCGGTATTAGCTGATGATGCGGTTGAACAACTAAAATTATTTGTCAATAAACGAATCGAAGGGATCCCATTAGCACATTTAACTCAGCGCCAACAATTCATGGGCGTTGAAATGGTCGTTGGTGCGCAAGCATTGGTACCGAGAAAAGAAACCGAACTATTGGGCTATGCGGCATTAGATAAACTCAATGCCGTGGTGAATGAACAAGGGCAAGCTAAAGTAATTGATGTGTGTACTGGTTCAGGTAATGTCGCATTAGGACTTGCTGCCCACCAAGAAAAAGCCCAAGTATATGCCGCTGATTTATCAGAAGAAGCGGTTGAATTAGCAACTCAAAATAGCCAATTAATGGAGTTGGATAAGAGAGTTCATTTTGCTGCGGGTGATTTGTTTGCACCCTTTGATCAGCCTGAGTTCTATCAAGCGATGGACTTAGTGACTTGTAATCCACCCTATATTTCAAGCGGTAAGATGGACACGATGCCAGGGGAGATTATCGAACATGAACCTTCTTTGGCATTTGATGGTGGACCATTTGGTATTAATATTTTGAGCAAGCTGATTAAAGAGGCGCCTAAATACTTAAAGAGTGGTAGTTGGTTGTGTTTTGAAGTTGGTTTGGGGCAGGGCGAGCCACTATTAAAGAGATTATCAAAAAACGAGCACTATACTGAATTGGACTCAATTGCAGATGATAATGGTGATGTCCGGGTTATTTTAGCAAAATCAGCATAGTAATATGGGTGTAGCGTAAAGAATCGAGGTAATTATGGATAAAGACATATTAACGATTAACGAAGAAGAAATTATTGAGAAAACCAGTGAACGGATTCGTGCTATTTTGCAAAAAGATCTTAGACGCCGCGGCTTAGTGGTTGCTGTCTCAGGTGGTGTTGATAGTGCTGTTACAGCAGCATTATGTGTGAAAGCATTGGGCGTTAAAAAAGTCTTTGGTCTGCTATTACCAGAACAAGATTCTTCTTCTGATAGTGTGACGTTAGGTGAAAAGCTAGTGAAACAGCTTGGCATAGAATACCTGACTGAAAATATTGGGCCCACTTTGGAAGCAATTGGTTGTTATAAATGGCGAGACGATGCCATGCGGGTTGCATTTCCTGATTATACTGCTGACTGGAAAAGTAAAATTGTCATTGCCGGTGGTCAAGAAGGTAAATTTAACCACTTTCAATTAGTCGTACAGTCACCTGATGGAGAGGTGATGCAAAAGCGATTAGATCTGAAAGAGTATTTGCAAATTGTTGCTGCCACTAACTATAAACAACGTATCCGTAAGACCGTAGAGTACTTTCATGCAGATCGACTAAATTATGCTGTGGTGGGGACACCAAATCGTCTTGAATATGATCAAGGCTTCTTTGTGAAAAATGGTGATGGTTCAGCGGATATTAAACCGATTGCACATTTATACAAAACCCAGGTTTATCAATTAGCACGTTACCTTAAATTACCAGAAGAAATTTGTAATGCTCAGCCTACCACAGATACCTATAGCATGGCGCAAGGACAAGATGAGTTCTATTTCGCATTACCTTATCATCAAATGGATTTAGCGCTATGGGCGCATAATCATAATATTTCCACTGAAGATTGTGCGAAAGTATTAGATATTTCTAACGAGCAAGCAGAGTTTATTTATCGAGATATCGAATCAAAACGTCGTACCACCGGTTACTTACATGCTAAGCCTTATTTAATTGAACCCGTTGATGAAGTAAAGGTGTAGTGTGTGTATAAATGATTGCTTCGTTATATAAACGATTTCGTTATTTATTACACCATACGAAACGCCAATTACTTTATGGTAATGTGTTAAGGCAAGCCAAGCATCGATCATTCGATTTTGTTGAGCAACATAACCTAAAACACGTGTTAGTTTTGTGTTATGGGAATATTTATCGCAGTCCGTTTGTCGATCAGCTATTACAAAAATATACTGCACAAAATGATGATGCAGTTAAGTCGGCTGGTTTTTATTATAAATCTGGTCGTCCTTCTCCTGATTCGCATATTGTGATGAGTCGGCAATTTGATATTGACTTATCTCAGCATAAATCGACTGTCATCTCTGATGCACTAATTGATTGGGCAGATGTGATTGTGATAATGGACTTACCTAACTGGATTAAACTTAAAAGTTTAGCACCGAATGCATTATCTAAAACCATATGGCTAGGTGCTTTCTGTGAAGACGATAATATTGAAATTCCCGACCCTTACGGAAAAGACCCAGATACAATTCATCAAATCTTAACGCGATTGAATAATGGGGCAACTAAATTAGCCAACAAGCTTTTCAACGTATGAGTTGCCATAACCAGCGTTTAGTCTCGTGAAACCAAGGCCCCATATCATTTAGTTTTAATACTTCGTAATGTAGATTTCGACCCCAAAACTTAAAAAATTTAAGTAAAGTGAGTAGTTTGCCATCGTGATCGCTAGGTAATTGCAGACGTTTGCGCGATTTAAGAAGTAACATCAATAAGGCATCAATATCACCCCAGAGCCAACGAGTTTGCACACCATTTTTATAACTCGTATTAAATGCTGTATAGTTAGGATCCAAACCATCAATTAACAGTGCGGGAAAGTTCATACCCGCATCAATGGCGAGTTGGAGTGAGCCCCAGAAACGGCCATTGATTTCCATCAGTTTAGGCGTTTGGTCAGTATTATCTATTTTATACTCGACCATGGCGACGCCTTCCCATTGTAGTTTTTCGAGTAGTTGGCTTGATAGCTCACCGATACGTTGTTCAACAGGAATACTTTCACGCAAGACACTGATGCCACCAGAAGGTGGTTTTTCACGCAATCGTTTATGACTAAATTGACAGATGGTTTTGCCGTTACGGCAATAAGCAAATACACCTACACCTGGTCCAACTAACCGCTCTTGCAATAAGATAGGAAATTCATACGCTGGCTTTTGCGATAGTATATGTATTAATTCTTGTTCGTCGTTTGCATAAGTGACAGAGGTAAATTGCCAGCCACGATCTGTTTTTACCCTAGAACGTGATGGTTTGATAACAACAGGGAAACCAAATGGTAATTGGTTTACATTTAATTCACTGGCACTATGAATGATTTTTGTTTTTGGTGTGGGTACGCCAATGGAATCAGCCAATTCAGTCACATGTGCTTTATTCGCGGTATTGGCGATGGTTTCATGGTTGCCAAAAGGGAATTGGCAATTTGGGAAATAGCTATGACGATATTCGGCAATCAGTAATGTTGTTACATCTGCTACAGGTAATATGACATCAATTTTTTTAGTTGTTACAAACTCTGCTATGGTTGTAATAAATTCCTCTGGTTGTGACACAGGGTTGGGGTAAGTAATACTAGCTTGACAATATTTTGAGCAAGCTGCAAGCGAGGGTGATTTTTTCTCACCTACATACATTTCATGGCCTTGCTTTCCTAGCGAGCGAATAATCGCTAAAGCCGCTCGATTATCGCCATCCGTGACAAAAATTTTCATAAAATACCCAATAATCTACAATAAAACATAGGAATATTCTTCGTCATATCATTATGGATATTAATCCGCGGTATAGACAATAATTCTGTTTGTGAATTAGCGTAACCAGGTTGCGTAGTGAACCCTAGCTGATATCCCGTATTATTTGCTTCCTGTGCAACTTGCTCATCAACATTGCCATTAGGGTAAGCGATGGAAAATACATCATTTTGTAATTTATCGGCAATCGTCGTTTTAGAGTCAATTAATTCAGACTTTAATACGTCCGGTGTCAATCGAGTGAGGACATGATGGGAGACAGCGTGAGACTGAAAACTGATGTTATGCATTGCCATTTCACTTATTTGTGCCCATGTTAAATAAGTATCAGTTTGGTTATTTTTTAAAACAACGTTATGTTTGTTTAATAGCGAAATCAAATCTTCAATCAAGCTCATCAGTGCCTGAGGGGATAAAGATTTTTTACTATTAACATACATTTTAATGGCAGGTTTTAGTTCTTGCTGAGGAAGATGTAAAAGCTCAGCAAACTTAGGATCGGTGTTTGCGTAATCAGCAGAAGCTTGTTTATGGATGATTAATTGATGGACTAAATACCCCAGCTTTTCTTGCCAGAAATTGTTATTTTGATCAATATAATCTAAGGGTAGAAAGATAACCGCTGCTGCATGGTTTGATTTGAGAATAGGGTAGGCATTGCGATAGTTATCAGACCACCCGTCATCGAAAGTAATCAGGCATTGATATTTGTTAGGTGCTTTTTTGTGGACAAATTGCTGCCTAAATGTTTCTGCATTTAGTACATGAAAGTTGCGCTTTAAAAAGCGAATTTGTTGTTCAAACGAACGGGTACTGACAATAATGCCATCATGGGAAAAACTATCTAAACGTTCATGTTCAGATAATACGCGGTGGTACATTAAGACTACGGTCTTGTTCTTTAGAATAAAGTACCTTGCAAGATAAATAAGGCCAGAATAATACAATATATAGGCGATACTGAGTTTTATACTGTATTTGATTTTTTGTAGCATAACTATTTATTTTTCGTTCTGAACAGTGAACCAATAACACGCTTTAAGCGGGAAGCAATAATATTGCTGCCCATATGTAAAAGACCGATTATACCAGAGAACGTGTATGGCAAGATAATGATTGATTGGTAACTGTGAACACTGACAGGCCACGCATGCTGCCATGTTTCTTCTGCACCGAGGAATTCATAGGTGTTTAATTTTTGCTCGAATGCATACTTGATGGTCTCATGAGCTAGTTGCATCCCTGGAGAATAACGACGGTAAGTATCGTCGTATCCCATTTTAAAAAACCATAGACCTTGCTGGTTCTCTATACCAAAGTGCATGGCAATAGCTTTATCATCTATACGGAAATAGCAAATCTTTAATGTTTTATTTTGTGCAGCAATAGCGAGATATTGTCGAAAAAAGGCTTGCTGTTTTTCTTGTTGGGATAATGATGAGCCCTGTTGCTGTTTCCAGCTTTGTGATTCAATCCGAATACATTCTGTAATTTCATCTTGTGTTTTTTCTATATCTGGGGTGAATATATCAATAGAGACTTGTCCTGATTTTTTGGCACGATTTAGTTTGTTACGAAAATCGGCACGCCATTTTTTTCCGATTTTCGCTTCAAAATCTTGCCAACTACTACCTTGTGGTTGAATATAACAAGAGCCGGATGTTTGGCGTTGAAAAACCAGTGCTTTATTTTTAACAAGTTCCTTCGCATAATTTGCCAGGCTTGATTGGCTATTAATTCGTTGAAAGTATGCCGAGTACCCTGAACTAACAATGGATTTTAATAACAATGCTAAAGTATCGTTATCCTTATATAATAGCCCGGCAGGCTCATACAGTTCAGTCGTACCGATAATTTTGTATGAAGAATGTATGCCGTTGCGAACTAAGACTAAAGGTGCAGCAGCATAGAGTTGGTTATCTTTTTCTATAATGAAAATGCGTATATGTTCGTTAGCATGAAAATGCAGCGCACAATAATTAAACCACTCATATTCTAGCAAAGGATTACCATTTGCCAGTTTATTCCATTGTTCTCGATAATGTTCTATTTTCTTGAAATCAGTAACATACATGATTTTAATTCTGAGGTGCTGTGAGATCGCGGGCATCGATAAAGGCAATAGTACGATCATCATTAGATTGGCGTTTTGCTATTTGTTTTAATTTATGTAAAACGGCAAATAGTTTTGCGGTAAATGTTCGGTTATACAACAAAAATGACTTGTGCCATTGTAGTTCTGATGCCCATTGCGTTTCCCATTCATAAGGTTCGCCAGGAAAGTCAAAGAACTGAATATTGTTATTGATTAAATGCTCAATTAAACGTGCACGTAAAACAGTAGCAGGGCTTGTATTGCGATAATCTTTATCATAACTGGTTTTAAGATAATAATAAGTGTTACCGTTAATGTAGCCCATATTGTAGGCAATAACAGTATCATCTACACTTAGATAAGATATATGTAAATGACCTGAGAGGGCTGCGCCGCGACAAAACTGTTCGTAAAATCGTGTTTGTCGCTCTACGGCACTGATTGCAGTGCCATGTGCATGTTTCCAGCTGCGTTTTTCTACATCAAGAATAGTCTCAAACAGTGAGTCATTGCATTGTGTGCCATTAAAATAGGTGTTGCTAAGCTCTCCCTTTTGATTTAGTTTCTTTTCCATTCTTTTTAAATAATTCCGAAATTTACTGCTACGTTGCTTTAAATAGGCATCATAATCGTTAGGAAGTGTTAGGAAAAAAGAAGGGGCTTCTGTGCGAGTACTATACGAAATATTATTGTTTGTCAGTACTTCTTCTAGATTTTTATAAATAGTTGTATTTTCGATAAATCGGGTGATTCTTAAAATATCCCAATTAAGTTTCTTAGACAGCAACAGTTTCATTAGCTCAGCAAGATATTTGTTATTTGCTGATGCCGCCAAAATATCACTATGTGTTGTATATTTTTCTGATAGTGGGTATAGCGTCTTTAGTTTTTGTCCTAGGAACGGTTCGGTTGAAATAATAAAAGGAAAAATAAGTTTTATATTGTCAT
>CAZPAE010000133.1:0-6933 GCA_964584455.1 uncultured Thioalkalispiraceae bacterium | reverse complement strand
ATTAATGGATGAGCAAATGGCCTCACGTCCTATTACTATTATGAGTGATATCCAGCGACGTGATACGTTATTGACGAGTTTAACCCAGGTAGCACCGCTTAAGTTAGTTCAGCTTTCTCCTTATTTAACCTTAGTGTATGCGCAATAGGTTAAAAAACTAAAAAAAGTATCAGAATTTTCCAAGGTTGTTACGTCAATATAAATGAAAATCATTTTCAGGTGTGTGACGATTAATTTTGGGAAGTTAAGATGTTTAAAAACGATAATAGATTATTTGCGAATAAAAAACGCAATCCTAAGCAAAAAATAAAGAGTATCTTGTTGTTCACAATGGGGTTTTTACTTTTACCCTCAGCAGTATTGGCACAGCCAACAGCAAACAAAAATACCTCTGCACAAGTGATGACCAAATATCAGTTTGATATTGCGCCACAGTCACTTATTACCGCATTAATGAAATATACGCGATTGACCAGTATCGATTTGGTGTATGACGGTGCCATTGTGCAAGATATGAAAAGTAAAGGTGTGAAGGGGGAATATACGTCTGAGACAGGTTTGAAACAGTTATTAGATGGCACTGGTTTGATTTATCGCTTTACCAATGAAACAACAGTGACGCTAAAGCAAGTTGATACCTTAAATAGCGACGGTGCATTACTCGGCCAGATTAACATTGCTGGTACGTTAGTGACAGAAGAGGAGCCGGGTAATTTTTTATTAGATGATCAGCGTATTTCACAAATTCAAGCATCTAGCGTATCTGATTTGTTAGCCAATGAATCCTCCATTGCAGTAGGTGGTGGTTCATCAGTGAATCACAAAATCTATGTGCGTGGCTTTGAAGATACCATGGTCAATGTGGTGATCGATGGGGCACAGCAAATTGGTGAGTTATATCATCATCAAGGGCGAGTACAACTAGAACCAGAATTTATTAAGTCGGTTGTATTGGATGCAGGTGCGGGTGCTGCAACCAATGGCCCCGGTGGCTTAACCGGTACGATGCATGTGACAAATAAAGATGCATTCGACATGTTACGTGATGATCAGGACTTTGGTGCCTATGTGAAAGGTGTGGCCGGATTTAACGGTGAAGATAGTTTGAAAGGGGTGTTTTCTCTTTATGGCCGCACTTCAGAGAATACAGGATTGATTTTTGCCTTTTCTCGTCAAAATAGTGATGACTATGAAGATGGTAACGGTAATATTGTTTCACCTACTGCTTTTGATCATGAGCGAGGCTATATTAAATTCAACGGTGAGTTTGATTGGCACGAGATGAGTATTACTTATGAGAATATTCATGATTACGGTACTTATTTCGAGCGTCCGAACTTAACCAATTTTCGCGGTACCTATATCCTGTCTGATCATGAGTTAAATCGCCAAACCTTATCCTTTAATCATCGCTATGATCCAAAAAGCGATTTGCTAAATATAAAAACCACCGTTTATACCACCAACAGTGACTACCAAAATCAACGTACTACGACGGGTGCACGCTATGGTGAAGGAGATTTTACTAGCACGGGTTTTGATGTACGTAATACTTCAGAGTTTGGTCAACATGCTTTTACTTACGGTATTGATTATCGGCATGATGATTTACGCAGTGAGCAAAACGCAACACCACCACCTTATTGGGGGTTTACTGAACAGTCATTAGATGTATTTGGTGTTTACGCGCAAGATAACTGGGTTCTCAATGATGAACTGCTACTTTCGTTTGGCTTGCGTTATGACGATTATGACCATCAAGTGGATGCAGGTGTCAGTGCCGGTGTTTCCAATAAAGATAGTGGTTTAAGTCCTAATGTGAGTTTAGCTTGGGAAGTGGCCGATGGCTTAACCATCCGCCCTGCTTATGCCAAAGCGTTCCGTGGTATCACCATTCGCGAAGCATTCTTTAGTGCCATCTATGTTCATGATGGTACTTTGGAACCAGAAGAAGCTGATAATCTAGAGTTAGGTATTGCCTATGAAAAAGATGGCTTTTTTACTCGGGCAACAGTGTATCGTCAAAATATAGAGAATTATATTGATGCTGTTTTTACCGGCGGCGCTGTTTGGGGGTATTGGCGTAATGTAGGGGATGCAGAAGTCGATGGTTATGAACTCGAGATAGGTAAGCATTGGAAAAATATGCGTTTCAGTTTTGGTGTGTGGGATGCAGAAACAAAGTTAAATGATCAACCTTTAACAGATGGTAATCTCGGGCTTGGCACTAACATTGGTCGGACTTGGATAACGAAATTTGATTATGCCATGCCACAACATCATCTCGATTTTAGTTTCGTAGGTCGTTATGTGGAGAGCGAAGAAAATTATGTTGCTTCCACTGCGCCGGATAAAGAGTCTTACTTTGATGCAGACGTGCATGTGAAGTGGCAACCTAACGGTGACGATAGCATGACAGCCGGTTTTTCTATCAATAATGTCTTTGATGATTTTTATTATGATCATGCAACCTATACCTATATTGCTGGAACAGATAATACTTATGTAGGTTATCCGGAAAAAGGCCGTGAGTATTTGTTGTCATTTGCTTATAAGTTTTAGTTTTCGATGTGTAGTTATGTGCCAGGGATGGTTGGGGCGAGTGTTTAGAAATAGGGTGAGAATAATTGAAACAGTTTTATAAAGTTTCACGCTGGCTCCATGTTTATACATCTACAGTATTGTTTGCTTTATTTGTATTGTTTTCTTTTACCGGCTTAACCTTAAATCATGCTGATTGGTTTGGGCAGGATTACCAAGATGGGGAAGTGTCGTGGCAGTTACCTGCCCAGCTAAAGCAGAAGGTGTCAGTGAGTTTGCGCGATGCAAGGGGGTGGTCGCCGCCATTAGATGAGCTCATTGCGCATGTTGCGACAAAACAGCCCCATCTTGGTCCCGTTAAGGATATTGCTATCGATGGTGCGGTAGGGGAAATTAGTTTTGATTATCCGTTGCCAGCGGGGTATGCCTTGGTCATTGTGGAAGAAGCTAGCGGTCAAGTCATACTAGAATACCGTAAAGGTGGCATAGTCAGTGTGCTTAATGATTTACATAAAGGCCGCCATACCGGAGTGGTATGGTCAGTGCTGATTGATGTTGTTGCCATTGTCATGATGTTGTTTTCGATAACGGGCATGATTATTTTGTTTCAAAACAAAAAACGTAAAACAGCAGGGCTTGTTCTGTCATTACTTGGTTTAGTAACACCCTTGGTGCTTTTTTGGTTCTATGTTCCTGGTCTGCATGGGAGTACATGATGCGACGATATTTTTTTGTTTTCTTACTCATGGGTATGGTCAATAGTAGTTTTGCGGCAGTTATCACGGTGGAAATCGTGCAGCCAAAGCTTGATGAAACTCCTTATCATCGACCTTATGTTGCAGTTTGGTTAGAAACGCCTAAACGTAAAGCGGTTGCCACTCTCGCAGTATGGCATGGTGAGGATAAGTGGCTAAAAGACT
The DNA here is from genome assembly GCA_964584455.1 of uncultured Thioalkalispiraceae bacterium. Lineage (GTDB taxonomy): Bacteria > Pseudomonadota > Gammaproteobacteria > UBA6429 > Thiohalophilaceae > CAZPAE01. The sequence continues at coordinate 3,472 of CAZPAE010000133.1, read as the reverse complement.
TACGGCAATGGTGGCGTAAAGTAGGGCGTAGTGCTAAAGCAGAGATTGATACAGTCAGTGGTGCGAGTAGACGACCTGATCAATACATTATTGAATGGGATGGCAAGGATAACCATGGTCAGCCTGTTCCTGCTGGAAAGTATTTGCTGAATGTCGAGGCCGTTCGTGAAGAAGGGGGACGGGATTATTTACGTCAGCAAATAGAAATAGGTCAGTCAGGTGAGATCGTTTTACCGGCTAAAAAAGAAATTGGACCTATAAAAGTGATATGGGAATAGTGAAGGAGTGTAGCGAATGCTTAAATGGATAAAACTCAGTTTGGTTATGGTACTTGGGTTACAGTTAAGTACTGTTTATGCCCATAGTCGATGGATTTTGCCTAGCCATACTATTTTGTCAGGCCAGGAACCCGAGCAGATCACTTTTGATGTTAGTATATCGAATGATTTGTTTTATCCCGATATACCGTTGGGAGGGAAACCACAAAAACATAGACAATCATCTAAGCAACAGCCGTCTATGATGTCGGGGTTATTTGAGTCGAGCTATTTACAGGTTATTAAACCAGATGGTGAAGATTTATCGCTTAGGCCAAGATTAATTAACATAGGACGAAAATCAGTAGCCTCATTGCTGCTAGAGCAATCGGGTACATACCGTGTGATGGTTCAGTCTGAACCGATTGTATTTACAGTATTTAAAACAAAGCAAGGTAAAAAAGGACGCTTCTTAGGTAAACGTGCACAATGGGAGGATAAAATTCCAGCCGGTGCAATGGTAAAGACTATGTCAATATTTGCCAATGTGGAAACCCATGTAACCCGTAATGATCTAAGCCAAGCAGCGCTGAAGCCACAAGGTAAAGGTTTAGAATTAAAGTATCATACACACCCTAATGAGCTTTTTATGGGTGAGGCGGCCCAGTTTCAATTTATGCTAAAAGGTGAGCCTGTAACGCAACCTGTTTCGTTTACATTGGTTCGTGAAGGTACACGACATCGTAACCATCGAGAACCAATACGTGGAAAAACCGATAACACAGGGTTGTTTAGTATTGATTGGCCACAGCCCGGCTTCTATTTGTTAGAAGCCGAGTTTGTAGCCAAGTCATCATTATCAGAGATTGATGAAGACCGTTTTATTTTATTTGTCACTTTTGAGGTGAACCAAGAGTAGGCATTAACGGCCTTTGCAGTGTGTATCGCGCTTTGCTGTGAGTGCACCGAACTGATTGCTTAAGTTAAGACTCTTGCCATTATTGGCAATCACAATCTTATCGGTGATTGGCCATTCGATAATCCACTGTTTATCGGCTTTGCGCCAAGTACCGTGATAGGCACCACCTGTCACCTGGCCATTGGATTTAACGCTAACGGTGACGCCATTACCCCACAACCAATCGCCTATCAGGGTTGTTGTTTGGCCTGATTTGCGAGTAGCGGTGACATCAAAACCTAAGTTATTTTTACCGCTGAGTGCGCTGCCGTTTTGCGATAGGGTTAATGTATCAACCAAAGATGGCCAGTTAATTTGATACTGCTGTTTTGTGACACTAATGGTTTTCCAGTTTGCTTTAATGGGACCATTTTGTGCGGTGCCATCAGCGTTCACTACAATATAAGCGCCATTTGACCATTGCCAGCAACCAACTAGGTTTTTCTTCGTTGAACTTTGTTGTCGTGGTTTGGTTGACGCATTAGTGGTTTGTCGAGAACGTGGTTGGGCTGTGGTTGCAGGTTTGGGTGAGCTAACCCGTGGTTGTGGCGCGGGTTTTTGTGTTGCTGGCGGTGTATTTTCTTGTGCTGCCACCATCGGTGGATGGGCCAATACTAACTTGGCATATTGTAGTCCACCGCCACTGGCATAGGTCATATCCATGCGGGTAATATCAATAGCGCGCACTTTGGTTGCTTGTGATGAAATATTTTCAGCTCTTAAGGTGACATCATAAGGGGTATCAGCCACTAAAACACTCTTACGCTGTTTGTCTTCGGCATTGCGTCCAAAGCTCATGATAGTCGGGTAAGACTTACCGGTGTCATCTTGCACCCGTGTATAATGACCGCCAATTAAATCTAATATCCGATCTCGGTGCTTACTCGTCACAATCAGACGGCAAGTGATAACGCGATATTGATTTAATTCACAAGACTTTGTTTCAAACCGTACCCCGCGGTATTCCCTTATATGTTGATAACCACTATTGGTCGCAGGCTGCGATGAGGTTGTGGCAGCGACTGTGGTTGGTGTCGCTGTTGTTGCTTGCTTAGGTTGTTCAACTTTCGTGGGCAAAGGCGGATCATTTAACACTAACTTAACATATTGAATACCACTGCCATCTGCTTTTCTTAGGTCCATACGTTTAATATTGATAGCACGGATTTTTTTTGCTTGCGAGGAAATGTTCTCAACCACCAAGGTTAAGTTATATGGCGTATCAGCTACTAAAACACTGTGTTTTTGACCACCTTCTGCATCTTGGCCAAAGCTCATACGGGTAGGGTAGGATTGCCCCGTATCATCTTGCAATACGGTGTAATTGCCGCCAATGACCTTTAGTGTTCTGTCTTGGTGATGACTGGTGACGCGCAAACGGCAGGTTACGATGCGCAGTGGAGAAATGTCACAGGAGGTGGCCTCAAACGTGACGCCGTAGGCTTTTTTGACATTTGAATGTAACCCCAAGCCCGATTGTAGTTGGTTAATACTTTCACTGATGGTTTTACAGCCGCTGCTAAGTAATAAGGCGGTCAGTAATATAAATGAGATACTTATTTTCATTGTCATCGCTCCACTATTAAAGTGTCATATTGAGTCTTATATCGTTGGTATGTGAGCATATCGCGAAATGGGATATACCATCATGTCATTTTTATTACAGTCTATGCTTACCACGAGAGTGTTCCCTCTAATATTATCGCTGCCAGTGCATCATTAATACCCTCCATATCAACAGCAAACGGTGTTTCATTGAAGGTCACTTGCTGTTGTCCACTCTCTACGTTAATGGATGTGCAGCTGGCGAGGTTGGATTCGCAATCGACATAGTAACTGTAAATAGCGCTGGGATCATTGCTCGGAATATCACTGCGCATATAAATAAAACTGATTCCCTGTAACATTTGGTTAATCTCATTAAAGCGCATCACAAGACTATACGAGGCCAGTTGATCGTTATTAATCAAGCTTTGCGACCAATTGACGACGATATTTCCGGTATTAAAAACCGGGTCGGTGATAACAACGGGGATTAAGTTAGGCGCAAAGGTGGTGCCGAAGGTATTTGTATCATCGCCAGTTAGGCTGAGATCACCAAAAGTATTTTGTCCTACTGGTGTAGTATTTGCCGTGCTAGTACGGCTACCGCTAAAGGTACCGTTGCTGCCATCATCATCTACCCAGCTGCCACTGACATTGCCGATTCGTGTGAAATTACCAATGAATACCGCAGTACCAGAGGTTCCGGCGATAT
>CAZPAE010000132.1:0-6977 GCA_964584455.1 uncultured Thioalkalispiraceae bacterium | reverse complement strand
ATTCAATCATTCTTGGACTCGAACAGTTAGAGTTAAGTTTTAATTTATTTTATTTATTAGCAAGACTGAGGAAGTACCACCACGGTAAACCAGAAGTTTTCAATAGATTCAACAACGCTACTTAATTTTTTTAAATTCACAGGTTTTACGATATAGCTGTTAGCGTGCAAGTCATAACTATGCATGATATCTGCATCTGCATTTGAGCTGGTTAATATCACAACGGGTATACGTTTTAAGTGAGGGGTGTTTTTGATCTTGGTAAGTAGTTCTTTGCCATCCATTTTGGGTAAATTTAAATCCAGTAAAATCAAATCTGGGGTGATGGCATCTTCATAAGGTGGCTGCTTGTTTAATATATTCAGGGCTACTTCCCCATCTTCCGCCACTTGAATATGGTTGCGCATTTTAGCCTGTTGAAATGCATCTTTAGTGAGAACAACATCGCCAGAATTATCTTCGACCAGTAAAATTTCCAGTGGCCTTCCATTGAGTGCAGACATTGTTTTGCCTTAGTGTTATTTAAAGTGGCTTTATCAAATAGTATAGATAAAATTATCTTTATAATGCGGCTTGGTTGTTATTTTTAAATTTATTGTTTAAAGCCATTATTATATTTGATGAATATGATGCACCTGACCATTAACGGGGTTGGCTATTGTGATGATATGGGTTTCTATTTTGTAAACTACCGGAATTTAGGTTAAATTTGGTAAATCACTATGAAGCTATTAGTACACTAATAAAGCTGTCTAAACGAATACCCAACATAATCATTATCTTTTATAAAGGGAGGCGCCGATGGGGGCATCCTCTACAACGATGTTAGTGCGTTTCGGGATTATTGTTGCACTGCTAGTATCAGCACAAATTGCCACTTATATAATACAGCAATATGAAACGCGGATCTTAGCGGCCAGTGAAGGGATTATTAATATTAGTGGCCGCCAGCGGATGTTGTCACAGCGTACTGCGTTTTTAGTAGAACGATTAATCGAAGCAGAAGAAAATACAGATAAAAATGCCATCCGTATAGAACTTAATCGACTAATCGACTTGATGTCTCGTTCGCATCAAGATTTAGTGCAAGGTAATACCGAACTGGGATTGCCAGCGGAGCTGTCTCCAGATATTCAAGCAATATATTTTCAGTCGCCCTTACAGTTAGATAGCCAAGTACAGCAGTATTTAAAGGCACTAAATCGTTTATTGAAAATGCCTAATGAACGACTTGCGCGGGAAAATACGGATTATCTCAATTTTATTCGGATTGCTCAGAACGGTAATTTATTAGTGGGGCTAGAAAAGATTGTATTGCAACACGAGAAAGAAATCAGGCAGCGTATCGATGACTTGAGTAATATTCTTAATTGGGTGTTAATTGGGAATGTCGTGATTTTTATTGCGCTGTGGGTCATGATTTTTCGCCCCATGGCCATCCGGGTAAAAACAGAAGTCGCAAACCTCACGCGGCTGAATGATGTGTTAGAGCAGAAGGTGGTAGATCGTACCAAAGAGATACAAAGTAACAACGCTAAACTAGCCGATCGTAATGAACAGTTACAGGCAGTATTAACCACAGCTGTTGATGGGATTATTTCTATTGATAATAAGGGCATAGTGCAGAGCTTTAATCCAGCAGCACAACGTATGTTTGGATATATGGCTGAGGAAGTGGTTGGCGCAAATGTGCGAATGCTCATGCCAGAGCCGTATCAGTCCGAACATGATAGTTATATTACCCACTATCGCGATACACAGCAGGCAAAGATTATAGGCATAGGTCGTGAGGTTTCTGGCAAGCGTAAGAATGGGGAAATATTTCCTCTTGACTTGGCTGTCAGCGAAATGCAGGTGAATGAAGAGCAAAAGTTTGTTGGTATTGTTCGTGACATCACTGAGCGAAAACAGGCAGAACAAGAAGTTAGTTTTATGATCGGTAAGCTGACCCGCTCTAACGAAGAGCTGGCACGGTTTGCCTATGTGGCCTCACATGATTTGCGTGAACCGTTACGCATGGTAACGAACTTTACCGCCATGCTACAAAAGTATTATGAAAATAAACTGGATGATAAAGCACAAGAATATATTCAATATGCCGCAGATGGGGCACGGCGTATGCAAGCATTAATCGATGACTTATTAACATATGCCAGGCTTGATGCAGAATCACTTAAGATGGAGGTGGTGGAAGGGCAACAGGTTTTTGAACATGTATGTACTAACTTAGCGGAGCTGATTCACGAAACTGGGGCTGTGGTTGATAGTGATAACTTACCGACCATATCCACTAACCCAAGTAGATTAGTCCAGCTACTACAGAACTTAGTGGCGAATGGGATAAAGTACCAAGCAGAAAATAATAAACCAGAGATTCATGTGAGCATAGATACATTAGACGAAGTATGGCAATTTGCTGTGCAAGATAATGGGATCGGTATTAAGCCAGAGTATCATAAAAAAATATTTGAGCCTTTTCAGCGCCTACATGGTAAACATGAATATAGTGGAACCGGTATTGGATTATCAGTTTGTCGTAAGATTGTTGATAGTTTAGGCGGGCAAATTTGGTTAGAATCTGAACCAGGACAGGGCAGTACCTTCTACTTTACCTTACCAAAACAACCTATAGGGACATCAGATGAAAAAATTTAATGGGATAGCCGCAGAGATCTTATTAGTTGAAGATAATCCAGGTGATGTGGTATTGACGCAAGAGGCATTTAAACAGGCGAAGATTAATAATAATATTCATGTTGCACCAGACGGTGAAATTGCATTAGAAATGTTATACAAGCAAGGGGAATATACCCAGCTGGCTACACCGGATATTATTTTGCTGGATTTAAACTTACCTAAAGTAGATGGTCGTGAAGTGTTAGAAAAAATTAAAGCAGATGATGAGCTGAAGCGTATTCCCGTTGTGGTGCTCACCAGTTCACAAGCGGATGCGGATATTTTACAAACTTATGATTTACATGCTAGTAGTTATATCGTCAAACCGGTTGATTTAGACCAATTTAGCCGAGTTGTGGAGTCCATAGAAAACTTTTGGTTTACCGTAGTGGTGTTGCCTAGCGAGTGACAGTGGTTTTTTATACTTCATGTGCTACTTGGTGGCTAAATGGGTTTAGTTATTATTTAGCTCATTTTTTGTTTTTTATTCCTTAATCTGTCATTAATACTTCATCGCAAGGCAATACACGCGAAATACTATTTCCTCTCTAACCTATTTATCAACAGGAGAGGAATAATGAAACTAACATCTTTGTTAGCGCCTTTTGCTTTTACCATGCTAGTGGGCAATATTGCCTGTGCCGGGGACGACGATCGGTTCAATAAAGAAAAACACCATAGTCATCATTATGGCAAACAAGTTGCTTTTGCGGTAATTGGGGATGGTCCTTATGGTGATGATAAAGAAGCGGCATTTGATAATTTGATCCGTGATATCAATCGCGATCGTTCTGTTAAGTTCGTATTGCATGTGGGTGATATTAAAAGCGGTGGCGCAGAGTGCTCTGATGCGCGTTTACAGCGTCGTTTTGAGCAGTTACAAAAAATTCGTAGTGCAGTTATTTATACTCCTGGTGATAATGAATGGACTGATTGCCATCGTCAAAGTAATGGTGGTTGGAATCCTTTAGAACGTTTGGATTTCTTGCGTACCTTGTTTTATCCTAATCCTAATTGGAGTACCGGACAACAGCCCCGCCGATTATTAACGCAATCCCGTTTTAAAGGTTATGAGAAGTTCGTTGAGAATACGTTATTTATGGCAGGCCCTGTTGCGGTATCCAGTATCCATGTGGTGGGCAGTAATAATAATTTACGTCCGTGGTCAGGTATTGACCCAACTGACAGTTTCGAAAACCCAAGAGCAGATCGCTTAGCTGAATTTGTGCAACGTAATGCCGCTTCATTACATTGGTTAGAGAAAACCTTTAAGTATGCTAAGCGACGTAACGCAGCAGGTGTATTTATTTCGATTCATGCTAACCCTAACTTTGACTTAGCAGCCACGGAAACTAATCGTGCTGGGTTTAATGATTTCCTTGAGAAATTATATGAGTTGAGTGCGAAATATAAACGCCCAGTCATGCTAGGCCACGGTGATTCGCATATTTTTCGGGTAGACAAACCTCGTTTTGTACCTTGGTATTATAACCCGGAAGCTACAGGTCCGGATGATAATGAACAAACGCCAAACTTAACACGGATGGAAGTGTTTGGTGATTCAGAAGCCCATTGGGTAAAAATTACTGCGAATCCACGTGAGCGACAAGTGTTTACTGTTGCCCCACGTTTGGTGTCTAAAAATCTTAAATAGTTTTTCTGAACTTGTATATATTACTACCCCAGCCTTGCTGGGGTAGTTTTTATGCGATGATGTTTGGCAGTACGCAAGATACGGCTAGGCCACCTAATTTAGAGGCATTAAAGGTGATCTGGCCACCATAGTATGTGGTAATGGCCTCGCACAATGCTAAACCAATGCCTATCCCTGGGTATTCCTCATTAGTATGTAAGCGTCTGAAGATAGTAGTCAATTCATCATAGTATTTTTTATCAATACCGATGCCGTTGTCTTCAAAAGTCAAAATTAAATCCTGCGCTTTTATTTCGTAACTCAGCTGGATATGGGGTGGGTTTGTTTGCGGACTAGGTTGATACAATAAACTATTTTTTAGCAGCTCGGTAAACAGTATACGCCAGTGTTCTCTGACGGCAATGATCTCTGGTAACGGTGTGCTGTCAATTTTAGCATTACTCTGTTGTATTTTTTCTTTTTGTTGGGTGAGCACCATATGCCAGATTTCATCCAGTTTGAAAGGTTCTTTGGGTTTGTCACAGTTTTGGATACGAGAGTAAGTTAATAAGCCATCCAGCATGGTTTGGGCTTTTTCGGCACTGTCACCAATAATGCGTAACCAATCTAAGGCAGTTTCATCCAATGAGCTTTGGTAGCGATCAGATAGCAATGAAGAAAAATTCTTAGCATGACGTAAGGGTGCACCAAGATCATGGGAGATACGGTATAAAATATCTTGGTGTAGATTAGCCATGTTGGATGACTTTTTTATGATATTGCTGTTGGAAGTGTTGCGCCGAAATAGGCTTGCTAAAATGATAGCCCTGGAATAGGTGGCAACCATACTGATGCAGCAAATCAACTTTTTCTATTTGATCTACCCCTTCGGCAATGACTTCAATGTTAAGGTTACGGGCAAGGTTGATAATGGTTGCGGCAATGGCGCGAGTTTTACTATTGCTCAGAATTTCTTTAACAAAACACTGATCAACTTTGAGTCGATCGATGGGGAACTGGGTTAAATAAGACAAAGAAGAGAAGCCGGTACCAAAATCATCCAGTGTTAAGGTCACACCCAGAGATTTTAATTCGCACATTAGCTGGATATTTTCTTCACTATTTTCAAATAGTATGCCTTCGGTCAGCTCTAAATCTAATGCCCAAGGGGGTAAGCCGGTATTAATCAGGATATTTTCGATACGTTTAACAAAATGATCCTGCTGGCATTGTCGCGGAGAGAGGTTGACCGAGATTTTTTGTTGCGCAGTAATCAGTCCGAGCTTGATCCAGTCAGACCACTGTTGGCAGGCGGTATGTAATACCCACTCACCCACAGATAAAATTTGGCCGTTGTTTTCTAATCGTTCCACAAATTTTTCCGGCGTGACGATGCCTTGTTTCGGGTGTTGCCAGCGTAATAAGGCTTCGGCACCCACTAGTTCACCCGTATTTGCATTGAATTGCGGTTGGTATTCTAAAAAGAATTCTTCTTTACCTAGTGCTTGGCGTAAGTCGAAATCTAATTGGCTTTCTTCTGATAGGTGGGTGTCACTCATCATATTTGAGCGGTAACAATTGATCGTGTTGCGGCCTTGTCGTTTTGCTTCGTACATAGCATGATCGGTTTTATTCAGTAGCTCATCAATACTGGCGACGATTTTGCCATCGTAAAGATGGATGCCGATACTTGCACTGATAAAAATTTGTTTGCCGTTATATGCCACAGGTTTTTGTAGTGATAAGAGTATCTTGCGGGCGACGGTTTTCGCGATGGTCTCCGATTGGATGTTTTCCAAGATAATCACAAACTCATCCCCACCAATACGCGAGACGGTATCTTGTTTACGTACGGTGTGAGAAAGTCGATTGGCCACTTCTTTTAATAAGGTGTCCCCGGCATGATGGCCAAATTGGTCATTGACACATTTAAATAAATCTAAATCAATAAATAATAAGGCAATCACCTCTTGATTGCGTTCTGTGCACAACATGGTATGTTGTAATCGGTCTTCAAAGGCGCGTCGGTTTAGTAATCCGGTTAAAGTATCGGTTTGTGCTAATGCCTCAAGCTTGAGTTGGGCTTGTTTACGCTCTATTGCATAGCCAATAGCACGACTAATCAAACGCCCATCGGTTTCATTTTTGAGTAAGTAATCTTCTGCTCCGTATTGCACCGCATGTTGATACACTTCTTCATCCTGGCTACCGGTTAAAGTGATAATGGGTAAATGGGGTGCGGCTTTGTGGACTTGTTCAAGGGTTTGCAAACCGCTGGAGTCGGGCAGGGTTAAGTCGAGTAAGATGAGATCATATTGGTTGTCCAGTAAGGCTTGTCGCGCCTCGACGAGTCGTTGCACATGGAAGATCTGGGTGTGGAATCGATCCGATTCCTTTAATAATGCTTGGAACAATTGAGCGTCATGATGCTCATCTTCAACATGTAAAATCGATACGGTTTGTAGCGAAGAAGCATGAATAGCGCGATTACTCATACGTACTATTACCCGTTTGCACTGTGTGTGCTGGTTTTGGCCCACCATCCATTCCACTTCTGGATTTCCTTGTAGCTTGGCGTACAAACGGATGAATCTAGATTCCCTATCGGGCTATTTCGGCAAAACTTTACCTAATCTCAATAGTAAGATATTAATATACTCATATTATT
>CAZPAE010000131.1:0-7026 GCA_964584455.1 uncultured Thioalkalispiraceae bacterium | reverse complement strand
CTCAGCAGCAGACAGTACCAATTCTTTTAACCCGGTACCATTTGCCGTATTCGCATCGAAATACCAGAAGTGCCCTGACCCTTTGCAGCCACCTTTTAAGCGAAAATAATAATTAGAATCGGTTTGGTTCAGAATAACACGCTCTATTTGACCACTTTCTGTTGCAGCATAAGTTGCAGTGGAGATGGAAACACTCAAAAGCGCAATAAGGCTAATAAACATTGATTTAAAACGTAGCATACTCTAACTCCTTTAACATTGTCTTCACATTGAAGTCATAGTTAACCACGATTAAAAATAACAATTGTGCCTATCTTCACAGTTCCGGTTTTAAAACTTACACCAAACCTACTAAAAGAAAACATCAAAATACAGATACACTCTAGCCGCCACTTTATAATGCTACTGGGCCACCAAAACAAAAAAGGCGCGTATCACACGCGCCTTTCTTTATTTCTTATATTATTACCTTAATACGTATGACTCATAGGCAAGGGTTTAACGACCCACTTATTTCCCCCTACATTGGTCACTGAATAGCGATAGCCATCACATTCGTGTTCAAATGTGCTCGCACCACCAGCCCCTTTAGAAACACTCCCATCTAAACCAGTATGATGATTGGTATCGCCTTTAATGGCAGTACGATTACGATCACGGCGTTTGCACTGCTGCCCAATGGCATCACGGCAACCTTCTGGCATGTAATACAAAGGAAACTTAACTAAGGTTTTTTTCTCCGCCATAGCGGTGTTCAGCCCCAATATTCCCCATAAAGCAGTGATAGCGATAATACTGAGTTTGATTGTTTTCATTTTAATCCTCCATAATATTATTTATTGTTAATGAATGACACCGTCATTGCGACGGTGCTATAGCCATTTTAATACATCAAAACTAAAAAACGACTTATATTTTTAATACAACGCTATCAGCGGCACATACATTTCTTGGGCGCTGGTTCCACCATGCACGCCACGATGGAAAAATGGTGTTTCGGTGGGTAACCAATCTTTGATGACATAGTTTTCTTTCATAATAAGTGTATAGTCACCAATACGTTGGTGTAATTTAGGATGCACTTCCCCTAAGCCAAACGCACCTTGTTGTAATACGTCGGTACTCTTTTCTATCTTTAGCCAATCAGAAAATTCATTCTCTAAGTAATCAACAAATTGTTCATGTTTATCATCATGCACATAACAAAAAGCTGAACGCGGTTCACCACATAAAGGTAAACGCAAACAGTCATGCAAGTGAGGATGTTCATTTACGACTAACATACGCTCGCGTTCTGTATCAATAAAACCGTGATCCGCTGTAATTAAGACAAGCGTTTTAGTTTGACGCACCACTTTTACTAATTGGGCTAGTGCGCTTTGCAGGAGATGAAAGTGCTCAGCCACTCGCTCACTGCCATTACCGTTCACATGAGATAAATGATCAAACTCAGGCCAGTAAGCATAGATATATTGTTTTTTACCTTGTTTAAGCGTATTGGATAACTGTTCGACCATCTCATCAAGCGACTCATAGCCTTGCGCAATGGCACTACCGGTATGTGCCTGATTAAATTCGGTACCAATAATCCAGTTTGGTGCAACAATGCCGCTCTCAACATTGAGCCCATCAAAGAATACAGGATGATTATATAAACGCTGAATATCCACCCCTTGGGTACTCAACGACTGCTTTTCACCACGCGGCATGCACGGTAGCACAGCGGTGACTTGTTCGATTTCTTGTAAATAAGTAAACCAACCAGTAATACCGTGTTGTTGTGGTGCTTGCCCGGTAAAAAAAGCGGTGATACTGGTCGCCGTTGTGGAGGGAAACACCGAGGTTAACGGCCCCACACAGTGTTCACGAAATAGGCCGGGCTGAGACTGCACATAATCATATCCCATGCCATCCACCACCAATAACACGATCTGATCAAAATCAGTTAAGTTGGGTAAGTTTAGGGTTAAGCCATCATATAGATTAGTGTTATCGCCATAATGTCGGGCAAGATGGCTCATTAAGTTGACGATACTCTGGCCACGATAATTGGGAAAATGCACGTTACTCAACTCGCTCTTTGTTTGGTCTAAAACCACATCATAGTCAGTTTATATTTACTATCTATTTCAATGAGTTATATATTCTTTGCTGTTCAGTTTCGATTCATACGCGCTGCTCTATCCTGGCACCGTAGTCACAATTCCAAAGCTGGAGCTGAGTATGAAAAACACTATCGCAAAAATTATTGCATTGTCAGTAATAACACTTGGTTTGTCAGGTATGTCTAACCTTGCCAGCGCTCATGGCGATGGTTTGAAGCATCATTACAAACAACACAAACAAGCGCAACATCATCAGCACAAGCACCATCGACATCATCATAAAAAATACAAGCGCCATCACCGCAAACACTACCATGGACATCGCCACCGTTATGGCCATTGGTATCCTCGCGGTCATGGCTATTATCGTGGCGGTCGGCATTGCCGAACCTATGGACATCGCCACCGTCGTCATATACACGGTCACCGCTATCACCATGGCACGCGTATTGAGGGTGTCTGGGTAAGTCCTCATTTGGGTGTTCGTATTAATTTAGATTAAACTCCACTCACATAGGCCGCGATCCTGCGGTCTATGTGATTTACCTTACATCACGGTCATTGTATGCTAGCGTCTTTACCCCCCTGGAACTGGTATGAAGAACTTTTTAACCATTATTGGACTCTGTCTCGCATTCACTATGCCCTTGTCAACCAGTTGGGCAGAAGCGAGTATTTCCAAACAACAAGCTGCTAGCATTGCACGTACTCAATACCCCGGTAAAATTATTGACGTACGATTAATCAAATCAGGTGAACAACCTATCTACCGTGTGAAAGTATTAGATAAAAAAGGCGGCCTGCACATCGTGACGATTCATGGCCAAACAGGTAATGTCATATCAGCACACTAAATTATGCGTATTTTAATTATTGAAGACGAAGTTGATATTCGCCAACAAGTGGTCGAACAACTACAACAACACGATTTTATGGTTGATGAAACTGGGGATGGTGAAGAAGGTTTGTTTTTCGCCGAAGAGTACCCCATTGATGCTGCCATTGTAGACATCGGTTTGCCTGGTATTTCTGGTATTGATGTAATTAAGAGCCTACGTGCCAAGGGTAAAACACTGCCTATACTCATTCTAACTGCCCGTGATCGCTGGCAAGATAAAGTTAATGGATTAGAAGCCGGTGCTGATGACTATTTGGTAAAACCCTTCCAAATGGAAGAATTATTGGCACGTGTCAAAGCACTACTACGCCGTGCCAGCGGCCAAACCCAGCAAAATATTTGCTGTGGTCCAATCACGCTAGAGCTGGATAGCCAACGTGTTTATCTTAATGATCAACTCATTGAGTTTACTACTTTCGAGTATCGCCTCGTCGAATACTTAATGCGTAACCATAATAAAGTACTATCAAAGGATAACTTAGGTGACTACCTCTACCCACACGATGAAGATCGGGATAGTAATGTTATTGAAGTCATCATGGGTCGCGTCCGCCGCAAGCTTGACCCTCAAAACACATTAAAGCCGATAGAAACACTCAGAGGTCGCGGTTACCGCTTTACACTTTGCGATAAGGATTCATGAAATCACTACGCGCCCGCCTTATTCTCGCAGCGAGCTTTGTCTTAACGGTTTTTATTCTATTTGCAGGCTACGCCTTAGACCGTGCTTTTTACGATAGCGCGCAAAAAAATTTACACGAGAATCTGCATACCCAGCTCACACTATTAATGGCCAGCACTGAGCTCACACCTGAAAACGATATTGATATGCCTGCTCGGCTGCTGGAAACTAAGTTTAGTCTGCCTAGCTCTGGTTTATATGCCATCATTGTTGATGATAAAGGCAACGTGGTTTGGAAGTCTTTATCCACAGTCGGCGTCAAACTACCTTCACCACAAACCCTTGAAGCTGGCGTACAAACCTTAGTGAAAACACAAATTGATAAGGAAGAGTTTTATACTCAAAGTTATGGTATTAATTGGTATACACCGAAAGGGCAAGTGCCACTCACGTTTAATGTCATCAGTGAATTACATGGTTTTAATCAACAGATCGCCGGATATCGTCAAACCTTATGGGGTTGGTTATTTGGCTTAGCGGCGATTTTATTATTAGCACAATTGACAATTTTATTCTGGGGTTTAATGCCATTGCGACGGGTCGTCACTGAGCTTAATGCCATTGAGTCAGGTCAGCAAGAACGTATTACCCAAAATTATCCAACAGAAATTCTACGCCTCACTGATAATATCAATGGTTTGCTTGAGCACGAACATACACAACAAACTCGCTATCGTCATGCATTAGCTGATTTAGCCCACAGCCTTAAAACACCCTTAGCAGTTTTAAACGGTGGTCTAGTCGAACTCAATGATGCAAAAATTAAAACGCAAATCGAAGAACAAGTACAAAGAATGGATCATATTATTGGCCATCAATTACAACGCGCCGCCACCGCCGGTGCTTCGCCAATTAGAAAAAGTATTCAAGTTGAACCGATACTTAAAAAAATCTGTCATGCATTGGCTAAAGTTTACCAGGATAAATCTATTCAATTTGATCATCACTTGCCACCAGACTTAGCCGTTCGCGTTGATGAAGGTGATTTAATGGAAGTAGTGGGCAACATTATGGACAATGCTTGCAAATGGTGTACGCAACGGGTTCGTATTAATATCGCTATGAAACAAGACCGAGCTATGTTTACGATTGCCGACGATGGCCCTGGTGTAGACGTAGAAAAAATTGATCTAATTTTGCAACGAGGTGGTCGTGCAGACCAAGCCATGCCGGGTCAAGGCATTGGCTTGTCTGTGGTTGCCGATATTATGTCTGCTTACAAAGGAAATATTTCGGTCACACACAGTGATTTAGGTGGTGCCGCATTTGCCTTCGACTTCCCCGCCAGTTAAAACATCACACACCTAAGCCTTTATCCAGTAACTCATCAATTAATTGGCGCCGTTGTAATTGTCGGCTATCCCCACCTTGGAATTGTAATGCCCCAGAAGAAAAGCTTGTTCCATAGGTATCGACTAAATTCACCACCTGGCCTAACCCCAATAAAAAATCGTGATCTGTCAGCGAATTTAATGGATGAATAAACGTGCTCCAAACTACCCCCTTCGCAATGGCATAGCGGGCATCTAAGGCACTATCAAAATTAGCTTGCATTAAACGGTACAAAGCTTGCTGATTTAAACCACTACTTTCTGCCACAGGGATAATAATCCGCATCCGGTTGGCCTTCTCATCTGTAATGACTTGCACTGTTTTGTCCTTAACCTGCAAATACCAATAGCCCGCTTCCCCTTTTACCTCAGGATCAATACGTTTGATCAACTTGGCAAGGCGTGCATTATCCATGATGACGTTTGCTTCTGGCTTTGCACCAATCTGGACACTCCCCAATAAACATAGCGTCGCTATTAACATTTTTGTTACCACGCTCATTATGCTTCCTCCTGACCCAAATGGTTTGATAATTAAACTTTTATTTTCTTTGGTAATAGCACGCACTATTCATAAATTATGTTAATGTATGCCGCCCATGAACCTAAGACTATAGCAGCGATTAATATGAAACCGATACGAATTTTTCGCCACATTGATTGCGAAGGCCCTGCTCAATTTCAAACGATTTTAGAACAAAAGCAAATCCCATTCGAACTCATCTGCATTGACAAAAATGAACCTGTCAACATGGATTTAAATAATGTTGCTGGTCTCATCTTCATGGGTGGCTCGATGAGTGTCAATGATCCCCTAGACTGGATCGCGCAGGAAGTGAGCCTAATCCAGCAAGCCATTGAGCAGGAAATCCCAACCTTGGGTATTTGCTTAGGTAGCCAATTGATTGCCAAAGCCATGGGCGCAAAAGTGTACCCTGGGGAACCCTGCATGGAAATTGGTTGGGGTGACATTCAATCTATTGATCACAACCCATGGACAGAAAACTTACCTAGGACCATGACCGTGTTTCATTGGCATGGTGAAACATTTGATTTACCCACTGGTGCCATTCGCTTATTTAGCAATGAACGCTATTCAAACCAAGGTTTTGCTTTTGGTCCACATCTCGCTTTGCAGTTTCATGTGGAGATGCAAGCCGATGGTATTCAAGAATGGCTAGCCCGATACCCCGACGATGTGGCTAAGCGATGCGATGAAGCACATGATAAACACGATATCGAGCAACATATTCCGAACTATATTGATGATTTACAGCGTTATGCGACGGTTTTATTTGAGCGCTGGCTAGAACGTTGTTCGTAATGTCACTCATGCACAACTGAGCTGATAGTAATACAAACCGGCAAGGGTTTTTGCATCATCAATCTCCCCTTGGCAGATCATCTGTTGTACTTGAGCCAAACTAAACCAATGTATCTCAATCACCTCATCCACTTGATGATTCACCTCCACATGGGTTAACTGCTCAGCGAGGTAGAGCTGAATCACTTCTGTGCAAATTGCTGGCGATGTTACCGTCTTACCTAAGTAACGAATTGTGCCTGCGCGCATACCTGACTCTTCTTCTAGCTCGCGCCGAGCGGTATATTCCGGTGCTTCGTTGGCTTCAGTCTTGCCGGCAGGAATTTCCCATAACCAACCCCCTGCCGCATGTCGATATTGACGTAATAAACAAATCTGTTGCTGTTCATTAATGGCCACGACCGCAACACCACCAGGATGATGCACAATTTCTAGCTCGCAGGTTTGACCATTAGGTAAATCAACCTGTTCTAGATTAAAACGTACTACCTGGCCGGTATAAATATTTTTTACATTTCCGCTCATAAGACCATTCTCACATCCATAAAAGTGACTATACGCTGTTTGAGACACTGGGAACCATAACACATGGCGCTATTGCCACTCACCAAACCCCAATATTGCAAATTACACCTCCCTCAGCACACCTCAATGCCCAATCGTATTGTGACAATCCAATGAATATA
>CAZPAE010000130.1:0-7030 GCA_964584455.1 uncultured Thioalkalispiraceae bacterium | reverse complement strand
AAATTTGAAGAACTTAGTACTTCTGAGAAAATTTTCTTAGCCCAGGAGCTCTGGGGTAGCGCATTGGAAAATGAAGCTGAAATACAGGTAACAGAGGCACAAAAAAGAATCCTTGATGAACGACTTGAAGCGTATCAGCTTGATAACGACAAAGGTGAATCCTGGGATGTTGTAAAAAAGAGGATCTTGGATAAAGGATGAAAGTTGTTACAGTTCGCAAGGAAGCGGCGTTAGATATTAATGAAGCATTTCAATGGTATGAAAGTAAAAACCCGGTTTAGGTAAATCAGTCACAACTTGATCTAACACCTGAATTGCAAAAGCGAGAGCTATTACATATATGTTACCTATTCAGTGCTCTTGATATCATTTGCTGTACTGGCTTGTTAGCGTTTAGAAATATCAATTCAATATCTGGGTGTTGTAATTGAAATACTCTAAAAATTTCATCCGCAAATGCCTGGCCTATCGAATCAACATCATTAAAATCGAAAATAACTGTTTTAAATTTCTCTACTCTTGCCAGTAGCCTTTTGGCTTGTGAACGAGATATAAGTTTATCATCCCCATACTGTGTTAGTCTGACTGGAACTACCGTTTTCGTAAAACCATAATCATTATCTGAAGAAAAACTATCAAATATTTGTTTCGCTGTTCTTGATGTGTTATTCGATAGTTCCATGAATACGCCGGTACCGGTTTGAAATTTTTGTTGCTCTAATATCCAATCTTCAACTTCATCATATTTATGAGTAAAATAAACATTGCCAGATAAAATAGCAAAGCCATCAAACATTCTAGAACTAAAAAAGATACCTTCCCCGGTATGATTATCGGGATCAGTAGTTAATTTCCCTTTTGCTAACTCGAGA
Source organism: uncultured Thioalkalispiraceae bacterium (assembly GCA_964584455.1). Lineage (GTDB taxonomy): Bacteria > Pseudomonadota > Gammaproteobacteria > UBA6429 > Thiohalophilaceae > CAZPAE01. The sequence goes on along the minus strand of CAZPAE010000130.1, from coordinate 6,158 downwards.
ACAGAATGTCTTTCATCGAGTAAATCTAATTCTCTCTGTATCTTCTTAAAGATCCCTTCTCCATCATCATAAATAACAACTTCGGTTGATGTTGCAGTTTTATTTACTTGTATGTGTACTTGTTTTCCAGAAGAATGATCAATGGCATTATTTAGTATTTCTGTAAATCCATAAAACCAAATATCAATGACATTATCTGGCAAGTCATTAAGAAACTGAGATATATCATTTCTCCAAACAATATCTTCAGCTAGATTTCCCTCCAGTGAATAAATATGTTCCCAATTTACAAGTGGATGTAATATATAGTGTCTACTTCTGGTTGTACCTTTGACGAGAAGTGCTTTTTGCTCGACTAATCGTTTAATATGTTTGTTGATGGCCTGCCTGGTAATTCCAAAAGCATTAGAGGTCAGAGCAACAATATCTTTTGGATGGTGCTCTACATTATCAAGGATAAATTGCCTAATATCCTGTCCTCTTTTTCGAATACCTACCATATTTCAATGAGTTACCATTTTGTCAACCTTATCATAAAAGATTGTCAACCTTATTAAGATATTTGTCAACCCTTTGAACATCCCTAAAATAACGCTAACAAATCATTCCCATTAACTGGCATAGTTATGGGGTAACATTTGAACAGGTGGCAGAGGCTTTTTTTGACCCCTTTCTTCGCATCGTCGATGCAAGCCCCGAGGAAGAAACACGGGATGCGATTATTGGTATGGATGTCCATTGGAATTTACTTTTTGTGGTGCACATCTTCATTGAGGATGATCAGATAAGGCTCATATCAACACGTAAAGCAACACGAAGAATAGGGGTGTCATGTATTGTATGTTGCTGCACCCAAGATAGCATTACTACGAAAAATAAAATAAAGTACAATATTTAAACAGCGGCGTCTTTTTACCAACATTCTGGACTTATATCGCCAGCAAGATAAGAAGATAAAAAGCAGCCAACTATATAAATAACTGTTATGTTTACAAAAGGATATAGATGGATCTCGATATTACAAATGATGAAGCCATAGTGTTGTGGAATCTTCTCAGAAGGTATTCCGAGAGCGATCTTTTAGGCACTGAAGACCAAGCTGAACAAAGGGCACTGTGGAACCTTGAATGCGTTTTAGAAAAAATGGTTGGCAATCTATATGAACGCGAATGGGAAGTAGCCTTAAAGGCGGCCTATGAAAAATTACGTGATGAAAATGGAACTAACGCTATTTATGAAAAGGAAAGCGGTCGTGTGGCATTATGGCTAGAACCAGAAGATATTCAGTTCATATTAAGTGAGTGGCGCAAGGTGCCTGATGAAGCATCTGAGCAAGTTAAGGAAGCTTGGGGAAAACTTTCTTTTCGTTGTAATACTGCGCTACACAAAGCAAGCGTAAGCAAGTGAAGCGTCAAAAACATAACAATGGGGTCAAGTTCGCTCCTTGCGGTCGCTGGGACCGACGCTACGCTACGGCCCCTTACCCTGAGCGTTATACGTAAATCATGAAAGCAAAATATATATCTCATGGAGAGCACGAATGCCAATTCATGACAATTGGAAAGATCTACGAAGTTATCGGGATTGAGGCTGATTGGTATAGATTGATCAGCGACGATGACGACCTATATCTATTCCCGCTTGATCGAATTGAGATCATTGATCGGAGCGAGCCAGATTTTTGGGTTTCAGAAATAAATGATGGCGTACGGTACGCAATGCCATTCACATGGAGTCAGCCGGGATTCTTTGAAGATTATCATGATGGCGTAGAGGCTGTAGTTAAAAAATTCTGGGAAGAGTGTGAACGTTACTATGGTATTTCTAAAAATGTATAACAAGGCGTTCAACTACACTCCGGCCACAAGTGGCCTACGTCGGACAGCCAAAAGCGTGCTTCGCACTGGCTGCCGGTTAACTTAGCGTTAGGCATATAATAATGAGGCAGTTGAAAATTATTTTGATGCTTTTAGGGTACCTGCTTGTTCCTGTTAGTATTGTGGCAGGCTTTTGGTTGTCTGAGTATATGAGCCCCTCATATATAAAAATCAGAATTTATGATGACCAAAAATGTTTAGGAGCCATATATCGAGTACATCAAAAGGAAAAAACAGTCTCTATATCAGGTGAGCAAATTAGTAAAGAACCTATTGGGCTCGCTGCAGAAAATGATACTTTACTTACTATATCGGTAAAAGAAAACCCCGATGGGTACGTCTACTATTCAATTGAGGCATCCTACAAAGATTGTAAAAGTATAATGAGCAGCGAAAGAAAGGTAAAACCAGGTTGGCTCTTGTATGAGGGTATTCGAGACGGTGTAATTTCACATCAGGTTAGGTCAAGGTAAATGCCTAACAAGGCGCTCAATCGGGACCGCAAAACCGCTGCGCGGTTTTCTGCGGCCCCTTGGCTTAACCGTTATGCGTAATATTGGAATCGTGCCCAATGAACATTGATGAAATAGAAGCTTTAAAAATAGCTTTAGAGCAAGCCGGAAATCAAAATAGCGCTCTGATTTCAGAAATTTGGATAGAACTGAATAATGAAACCTGGGAAGTTGGTTCAATGCCTGAACGAGTAATTCGCATTGATTCTGACAGCGGCAAAGTACTGTCTAATTCTAATTTTTTAAATGCGATTGAAGCATTTACGATAGCAAAAGAATATGCTGCCGCTAACTTTTTGAATTGGCGCCCAGGGTTTTCTCTAGCATTGGACGATAAGTGCTGGAACGTTAGTTCCTGTCAAAGTCAGCTTGGGGGCCAAGTTTATATACATGTTGCTCACAATGGAGAAGTGATTAAACATTTTGTTAATCCTAAGTAGCAATTGAGAAAGAAAACGCATAACAAGTCATGCCACCGGGCGCCAAACTGCGGCTTCGCCGAGGTATTTGTCGCCGTTGCATTCAAACGTTATGGCTCAAAATAGAATAGTTACATGCTGGAAAATACCCTAAAACAATACTCCAATTCATTCATGTCCAATTCGAAGTGGAGAAAACTATTTGCTGTAATTCACGATGGCAGTATTCCTGTGTCCGCGTGTACCTGGAAATTGGTCGAAGACAAAGAACCTAAAAATGGTTTTATTCCTGATTTAGACCAGCTTGGAGAGGATTATGTAGGAGACTGCGGAGCTTTGAATGCTCCATTCTTTTTTAAGGAAATCGAATGGTTGTTTTTGCCATCTAAGGTAGGCTATCAACCATACGATAAAGCGCCAATAAAGTATGAGTATCAAGATATAGGGAAAATTAAGAAGAAAATTGATAATGTTGGTCAATTTGAGTACGAAACGACCGATGAGGGTATTAAGATCTATGGCTATAAGCCATAACAAGTCAGCCTACTGGGACAGCCCAACCCGCTGTTTGCGCAACGGCTTGTTGACTGTCTGTGGCTTCAGCCCACAAGCAAGCGTTAGGCGCAATAATGGAAAAGGATGAAATAATAAAAATAGCCATAGACCAAGAAGAACGACTTTTGGTAAAGCCCAAATTAAAATCTTTTCCATATATGTATAGAGAGGCAATGGAAGTTCATTGGGATAATGAAGGTAAATTTCTATATTCTCCCAAACCCAAAAAGTGGAGTTACTTGGACTGGTATGCACAAATATTGAAAGCTGCAAAAGAGCAATCGTGCTTACTTTCTATAACGGATGGTAAAGAATGGGTAAATATACCCAAAGAACTAAAAGATGAAATCCTTAATTACAATGCCAGCCCCTAACAAGGTGCCCAAGTTTGGCGGCAGTCCCTTGGCTTAAGCGTTAGGCATAAAAGGTAAAAACGTGAGATTTAAACTATCCATTTTTATTACTTCTATCTTTATACTGCTTTGTGGTGCTTGGTTGTATTTTTTAAACAACGGGGCTGCTGCAGAATTCCAGCGACTATATAGTGGGTTTGGTTCGGAGCAACCAAGATTGACAATATTGTTATTCTCATCACTAAGTAATTGGTGGAGTATTATAATTGCAATTTCAACCATTAGTTATTTGCCGTTATTTCTATCGAAAACAAAATGGCAATATTTGTCTATTCTGTCTGCAACTATTAGCCTGGGAACTTTAGTTCTTATAGTATATTTACCAATTATTGATATGGGTAGAATTGTAGGTGGTAGTTAATATGCCTAACAACCGGCCCAAGTTTGCCGGCTGCCCCTTGGTTTAACCGTTAGAGGTGTTGAAAAAGTTGAAGCGTGCAATAGTAGGATACTTAATAGTGAATATTGTAGCACTACCCATATTCATACTTTATCTATTACCCGTATATCCAAATACAGCTCTCGGTTGGCTGATAGTGTTGCTATTTGGTGTACCGTTGTTATTGCTCGGTGAGCTTCTAGGGGCTGCACTATTCAATGACTCATATAAAAATAAAATTGCAGCTAAATACGGTGAAAGTGTCACATCAGTAGTTCGTTTTTTACATTTATTTGGAGTAATAGCATTTTTTGCGTTATTTGCGGTGTTTATTAATTGGCTGGTTGGCGATTTTATTTCAAAGTATTTCGGTACAATACGGAACTAAGAATGTACACCTCTAACAAGTCGTTCAAGTCCGTGGACGCCAAAACATATCATTGATGAAATCTTATCGTTACCTGTTGATGATAAGGCGGAGCTGGTAGATCAACTGTTAAGCGATATTGATGGTATAGATAAAACTATTGAAGAAAAATGGGCGTCCGAAGTTGAAAATCGTATTGATGCCTATCAAGCAGGGAAATTAACAGTTGTTTCATTGAAAGAGGTACTTTCTAAATATAAATGAAAATAAGTTTTTCTAATTATATCGTTTCCCTTATGGTGTGATATATCAATTTTTGGAAGATGAAATACTTGTTATTGCCGTAGCTTGTTTACATCGAGAACCGGAATATTGGCGAGACAGAATAAAATGAATAAAGAGAGTGATATCTATGCAACACCTGATTCAGAAATCTTAGAACAACCAGAAGCAAATGAGGAAAGAATCTCAAAGCTGACCAAACAGAAAAATAGATTAAAAATCTATATTATTATAGTTACAACCCTGAATATCATTAATCTAAGGACATCGTTGCATCAGATAATGAAATAGTAAAACAGCATTTAATAGGCAATCTAGGAAACGAGGATGTGTGGTTTCAACTTGTGTCAAACCACACCATAAAATACCACCCCATTTAAGCGCTTGATATCAAATCCATTAAGCATCGCAACAAAGCTGGCTGGACCTTCGCACCACATGCTTTAGCTGATTGTGGCGACATTATGCCTGCAAAAACAAGCACTTATATGTATTGACATTGTACATACGCTCATCTATATTTCTTATATGGACAACACATATCAATTGAATGGAATCAATTTTGTTTGGGATACGAGTAAAGCTCAAATAAATACAAATAGTCATGGGGTAACATTTGAACAGGCGGCAGAAGCCTTTTTTGACCCCTTTCTTCGCATCGTCGATGCAAGTCCCGAGGAAGAAACACAGGATGCGATTATTGGCATGGATGTCCATTGGAATTTCCAAAGTTAGAGCAATAAGGATGACATTATGAATTCTGAGAGAAGCGATAGTGTGTTTGCTCACTATCGAGTAGCAAGTGAAAAATTTGATTACTTTGTTACCGGACTCACTGGTGCCATTTGTGCGTATATAACTCAGACCTATCATCCAGAGAAATTATCATTACATCCTACTACCCTTGAGTTACTATCACTTCTTTTACTAATCGGTTCAGTTGTTGCGGGATTCAAGCGTATTGAATACTCTCTAATTACATATAGATACAATGCACACTTGCTCAGACTACAAGAGCAAAAAGGACAACTGGTTTCAAAATCAAGAGGTGGTATGGTTGTAAATGAAGCCACAGGAGAAGTTATTGATCCTGTTTCAGTTCATACAAAAATCCAAGTAATTACTGAAGTCCTACCTGAATTTGAAGATGGCCAAAACAAGAATGCCAATATTTCTGGCAACTGGTACAAAGCTAGAAACTGGTTATTGTTTTTAGGTTTTATGTTCTTAGTTAGCTCAAAAGTATGGTCGGCGTATGTTTAGATCTAATAATGCGTTCAAAAATGGACGCCGCAAAAAATACGGCGTCCTTTAACTTAATCGTTATGCGTAAATGTATAGATGAAAAGTAACT
>CAZPAE010000129.1:0-7057 GCA_964584455.1 uncultured Thioalkalispiraceae bacterium | reverse complement strand
AGTAAAATTGCGGGATACGGTGGTAATTCACGCCCCCCACCAAGCTTCTTGAAGGTATCATTAATCGCTGCAAACCCCACATCTAAGCCCAAACGTACTGTCGCTTGGTTATATGATTTGGTCATGGCTTCAATCAATGTAACCTGTCCATGAGATGTTTTATCATAATTTTTTGGCGACCAAATCTCACCTTGATGGTCCTTGAGTGAGATGGCGCTATCATCCACCTTAGTCGCCCAATGATATTTTTGCTCATCCATCAGCGCAGCAAGATACACCACCGGCTTCATTAACGAACCAATTGGTCGAGCAGCATCCAGTGCGCGATTAAAACCGGCAAACTGTGGATTGCTATCGCCGATCAGTGCTAACACTTCACCACTATTTGTATTAGTCACCACCACCGCTGTTTGTAACTTATTATCCAATTGTCGCACTTTATCTAATTGTGCTACACGACGTTTAACTAAGGTTGCCACATTGGTTTGCAATACAGGATCTAAGGTTGTAAAAATACGCAAGCCTTCTGAACGTAAAGTTGATTCAGGATAATACTCTGATAGTTGACGACGTAATAAATCCATAAAAGCCGGATGTGCTGTGGTCGTACTGTGTCGTTGCCGACGAATATTTACCGCTTGCAGTTTAATTTGCTTGGCTCTTTGCGGTGTCACTACATTTTGTTGTTGCAATATATCTAATATCACTTGGCGGCGTTTTGCCAAACGTTTGGGATGCTTTTCTGGGTGATAGAAAGAAGGCCCTCGAATCATCGCAACCAATGTTACCAATTGATTCGCATTAAGCTGTTCTAGTGGGCGACCAAAATAAAATTGACTCGCTAAGCCAAAACCATGAATGGCTCTGGAGCCATCTTGCCCTAGATAAATTTCATTTAAATACGCTTCAAGAATTTCGTTTTTGTCATAATGAAAGTCCAATAATATTGCCATAATCATTTCATTGAACTTGCGCCGTAAGGTTCGTTCGTTGGTGAGGAAAAAATTCTTCACTAACTGCTGGGTTAAAGTACTACCACCTTGTACAGAACGCCCTGCTTTGACATTGGCAATAAACGCTCTTGCTATGGCTTTAGGATCAATCCCCCAGTGATCGTAAAATTTACGATCTTCCACCGCCACTAACATCTCATGTAAAAAGGCAGGAACCTCATCGAGCTTGACTAACAAACGATCTTCTTTGTGTTTAGGGTAAATGCCGCCAATAAAGACGGGGTCCAAACGTAGCAGACTTACATTTTTTCTATCTTCGGTTTGCTTAATCTCGGTCACAATACCGTCGTTAATACGTAACGTGACTCGTTGAATGGGCTCAGCTGTATCCCAAAACTGAAACGACCGTGTTACTAATACAAACTCATTATCGCGACGTTGGAACGTCCCCGGCTCATGGGGACGATAAGCATATTGGTAATTTAATAGATTTAGCTCTTGCTCAAGCTGGTTAGCATGTAACGGTAGTCCGACAAATAATTCCAGTGGTCGACCATAAACATGCGCGGGCAATGCCCAACGCTTATCCTCAAATTTACTGCGCACTTCAAAATCGAGGTAGATCACATACGCGGCAAATAACACACTACATACGGCAAGCACCTTTAACCAGGGCAGTGATTTGATTTTAGAAAATAAAGCCGATGAGGCTTTTTTCGATTTGGTCTGGCGTTTACGCGTTGATTTTTTGCGACGTTTTTTAACAGGGCGACGAGCCATAGACTTACCTTAATATAAACCTAGGCTATTTTAACGGATTCAGAATAAAAAAGGTGTTGAAAAGTCCTCATGATAAGCGAATGAAAATCATCCAGATCGATACTGGTGCCGCTAAGATAAAACCCACGGTGCAAGCAGCTGCTTTTAATTTGAAGCGTGATACCATTTTGTTGGGTGACTTGACAGATAAAATAAATGGCCGTCGAAAATCATCTGGATTACTAAGCACATGCACCGCTGGGCGATCTGATCGGGCTAAACGCTGCTGAAATGCTTTTTGTTCCGCCGATGCCCGCACTTGCTCCCACTCTTGTAAATCAATCTCACCATCTTGGTTCGTATCAAACTGTGCTAGCAAGTTATCGGGATCTTTTTTCCAGACACTTAAGATAGCCCGCATCTCATCGGAAACCGTACCATGGGCTTTATTGGGATCAACCGTTCTAAAATGCCCGATAGCGTATAAAGGTTCATTTTGTTGTAACCGCTTTTCTGTGTACCGATAAGAACCGCTACTGAATATGCCAGAACCTCGTTTAGTTGGTCCACGTGTTGGCCATTTTTCATGACCATACCAAACATCTTTTTGGTTAACATGCACCTCGGCCCCTTTCGGGTTAATCATACAACTGCCGGTATCATCCACACACTGAAAAGGCCGATCACTGGTTTCCGTTTTTATTTTACGCCAATAGGTTCGTGACCCTTTACTAGAATAACTGGTTTCTTTACGTTCGATAGTAAAACTAAACCACGCACAAGGGGTTAAGGTTAATGGCGCAGAAACCGCCTCATTGGCAAAATAATTCACTTGACCAATCAGCTCTACGTAACCTTGACTAGCTGATCGCACTTTAGAGGTAGGCGTATCTTCGATGATACGTGCACGTCGCACAAAATAAAAAATACCATTTCCACAGGCCAAGCCCACAGCTAATAAAATGACTGTCCAAATCCAAAAGTCATCTGGGCTGGCATAGCGAATTTGTTGGGCCCAACTGGCAGTATCAAACACCCTGTTTGACCTTAGCTATTAAAAAGCGATTTAATACTCACATCTTGCTTTTCTTCATCACTAAATTGCAACAAATCAAAGGCTTTAAAATTAAATAAGCGTGCAATTATCACGTCAGGAAACTGTTCAATGCGCACATTATTTAAATTCACACTTTCGTTATACACTTCACGTCTATCGGCAATGCTGTTTTCTAATTGTGAAATACGACTTTGTAATTGTTGGAAGCTTTGATTGGCTTTGAGTTCGGGGTAATTTTCCGCTAAGGCAAATAGATTACCTAACCCCAACCGCAACGAAGACTCAGCACTGCCTAATGCCCCCATATTACCAGCAGCCCGCGCATTACTGACTGCCGAGCGTGCCTGAATCACCCGCTCTAGGGTGTCCTTTTCATACTCCATATATTGTTTGCACACTTCCACCAGCTTAGGCAACTCATCATGACGCTGCTTTAGTAACACATCAATATTTGACCACGATTTGGACACATTGTGTTTTAGTGTCACCAAGCTGTTATAAATAAAAATCACATAAAAAGTAACCACGGCCAAAATAGCCAATGTGACAAGCGTACCTATATCCATTTCTTTTACCTTTATATCAATACGAACCGTTAGCGCCTAAGTGAATAATGCTAACCTAAAGTTTAGGCGATCTCATCTACTAACGAAGCATGTCGCATTTCCAATGGCGCTTGGTAACTTTGATTAGCACGTTGTCCTGTTCGCGTGGTGAGATAATTGGCAGTAGGACGAAACTTAACCTGTGTTTGCTTCGCCTGCTTAATTTGATTCGCCAATTGCTCACCAACCTGACTCGCTTGTTTCGCCTGTTGCTCATCGCGAACGAGATATTGTGACTCCTGCCGTTGGGGTTGTTGTTGCGATTGTGCTTCACTTCGTTGGTTAACGGCAGTTTGACGAGGACGGGTTAAAACTTCCGCATGCTGAGGACGCAAACGACCCTCTACAGACGGTTCAATCGCCCGACTATAGGTTTTGCCATTTACCTGGTTGAGTAGGTTTATCATCAGTATGAACTCGAGTATGCTTAAAATATAGCCAAAACCCGATTAAACCTACAGCAATATTATGCTTATATGGGATCTTTATCACGTAAATTATGAGGGAAATTACCTGAAGTTATCACTGTTACTCATTGAAAAACATGCTTTTTATGACTAGAGTACTATAATCTAGCTAAACTTTAGACACATTTATGCCGATCAGCAAATTAATGCCTAAAAAATTCTCAGTATCATTGAAACTCATCATGTTGTTCGGGTTGGGTTTACTACTATCGGCTTGTAGCCATCACCAAGCCCGAATAGCCAACGCGCCAGCAGCAAAGACCAGCCCAACCACAGACAAGGTCATTCGCATCGCAAAATCCATGCTAGGCTCACCCTATCGCTATGGTGGTAAAACACCCGAAACCGGCTTTGATTGCAGTGGATTGGTTTATTTTGTCTTCCAACAAGCGGGCCTGAATCCACCACCGCGTACCTCCTATGGCCAATATAAAGCCAGTAAACCCATTGCTAAATCTGCGCTCAAACGAGGTGATTTAGTGTTCTTCCGTATTCGACGCAATAAGATCTCCCATGTTGGTATTTATCTTGGAAATCAACGCTTTGTCCATGCACCATCGAGCGGTAAACGGGTATCCATCGCCTCCCTCAACTCCCCCTATTGGCACAAACGCTTTATCCGCGGTGGCCGTTTTTATTAAAATGGCCAAACGGCCTAGTACGTCACGTGCCACGATATAAATAATTAAAATCACTTACTTTGACCGATAAATGAAAAAATTAGCTGCAAGAACAAATATTTACCTATCGCTGTTGGCTAATTTTGTCGATATAATTGACACAAATAAAAAGACTTGTGGAGGTTTTTTTGTCAGAAAAACCATTAAAAATTGCTAAGGCATTACGACAAGTTAGCATGTGGGTCCATCCTGAAGGGCTTGTGAAAGGTTCGATTTTTGTCACGATTGGGGAAGACACATTAACCAAGGAAGATCCCAAATACGTTCTTAACGATGATGCCCCTTTTCTGGTGCTTCAAAGGGAAAGACCAGACGAATTACGTTTTTATCATCGGGGTGCCATTGTTCGTGTAGAATATGATGAAAAAAAACCAACTGGTCAAAAATTCACAACTATCGCCTGCCGAATCACCATGATGGATGGCTCTGTGATTGATGGTGAGATTGTTGAAGTATTACCGAACGATCACGCGCGATTATATGACTACTTAAACCAGGCACAAGACCGCTTCATTCGCCTTTATACAGGAAGTGAGGAAGTCTGCATGGTTAATAAATCATATATTATCCAGGTGACCAGTCAGTAATTGAAAATAAACTATCGAATATATAAAAAATAATGAGCCTGCTAGACGGATTCAAGGCAAACAAAGCAATCGATAAACTTCTGGATGCGGATAACCCCAATTCACCAGAGGCAACTGCTGCGCTCGCAAAAATAAAAAAAATTGGCCACAAAGCTGTCCCTAAATTAATCGATGCATTGCTGGATGTACCAGGCCACCCGGTGTTACAAAGCACGCTCGCAAGTTTACTCAGTGATAAAAGCTTACCTTACTATATCGATGCCTTAACAGAAAACGATCGACAATTAGTCACCAGCATCGCTCGTATCTTAATGGACCATGACAGATATGATCCCAATGCATTAATCAAACAGCTGGACGATCCAGATGTTCCCAAAAAAATCCTATTCCAAATTCTATCGACCAAAACAAATAAACTAAACTTACGTAAAATCGTACATCTACTGGACACAGAAGATAAAAACAAACGCACTATTGCCTTCCATTTGCTACATACCATATCAAGCCCTGATGTCGTTTCTTATTTGTTACCTTACGTAGATAACCCAGATTTAGGCACACGACTACAAACCATTCGCACTTTATCTCAATACAACCTTGATACGGTTAAACACGTATTACAAAAATCTTTATCTGATAGTAACAAGCTGATTCGCCAAGCCGCTTTAGAAGGCATAAGCCAACAAGAATTTGTCGTGCCTGCAGCACAAATTTGTCCATTATTGCGCGATGTGGATATGACAGTGCAATCAAAAGCCATTGAGGTTTTGGTTAAACTGAATGATCCGCATACTGTTGGGCATCTCATTGAAATACTAAACGATGATTCAGAATATGTCCGACGTGCCGCAGTAGAAGTATTAAATGAGGTCGCTGATCCAAGAGCTATCAAGAACCTACTCACTGCCATGCGAGACAGTGATTGGTGGGTTCGTGTTCGTGCTGCCGATGCCTTAGGTTCCATTGGTGGACCTCGGGTGGTAGAAGCGGTTATCTCATTACTCGGTGATTCTGATGAGTTCTTACGTCGCACCGCAGTTGAAATTCTTAACTCTGTCAAAGATGAGCGGACTTATTTCTATTTAGTTCAAGCATTAAAAGATGATGACTGGTGGGTACGTGAACGTGCAGTTGATGCCTTAGGCCAACTTGGTGATAAACGTGCTATTGATGAGCTTTTTAACACCTTAAAAGCACATCCAGAGTCAGCCCATATCCTTGTACAAGCCCTGATCAAACTAGGCGATGAGAGTATGGTACAACGATTAGTGGATGAAGCTAATACAGCTTCCAGCGAAATACGCAACGAAATGATGCTGGCCATTAGTGAGTATGCCAATAAAGATGAGATTAGCCACAGCCACTCCATCGAAGATGTGAGAACACGGGTTATTGATCGAAGCGGTTCAGCTGATGATCTCACTGACATCACACGAATAAGCTCTCCCTCTGGTGTACATAAACCATCAACTAACCAGAGTGATAATAGTGGTGGTGTGCTCGATTTATCTTCGACAGAAATTAAAACTGAAATAGCTCAGATTCTTGATGCCAATAAACTCAACCCAGGTTATGTCATTGCAAACCGCTACCGTGTTATTAAACACATTGGTAAAGGTGCCTTTGGTATCGTCATGTTAGTTGAAGATATGATGGTGAATGATGAAATCATTCTGAAATTTCTCAATGCGCATATGTCTTCCGATGAAAACATTATTCAGCGTTTTATTCATGAATTACGTTATGCCCGGAAAATTACCCATGAAAATATTATCCGGATTTATGATTTCATCACTTTTGGCCAAACTTACGCAATTTCCATGGAATATTTCAAAAGTCACTCCCTAGCCTTTGAAATAAAAACCAATAAGAACCCAAGCACTAGCCGCATTTTAAAGATTTTCAAACAAATCTGTATCGGTGTGGGCTATGCCCATGCCCAAAATGTG
>CAZPAE010000128.1:4690-7086 GCA_964584455.1 uncultured Thioalkalispiraceae bacterium | reverse complement strand
AATTCTACGGCTAAGGGCAGGCCGACATAGCCTAGCCCAATCACGGCAATCTTTTTATTCCCTGTCATGTTTTGCTCTCATTAAAAAATCAAAAGGTTATAATTACATATTAATGTTAAACTAAACTAGTTGGCTGACAACAATTATAGGGTTACCCCCCTTACGGACGGCTAGCATATTCTAGATGATTAAAAAATCCTTGCAAACCAATAAGTTAATTCGAGAATAAAAATTGAGCACATTTCGCGTATTTAATCACCATGTTCGCGTCCAGTTCTTGCTGCTAGGCGTTATCGAAGTGTTACTGTTGTTTGCCAGTGTCTTTATCGGCATTGTGCTGCGTTTACATCAGGATATAAATGATCTCACGACGATGCTGGGCGAACAGTGGTCAAAAGCGACACTGTATGCTGGCATAATGGTTTTAGCCATGATTGCCACAGGGCTATATCAAGCCAGAATGCGAGAGGGTTTTTTTGGTCTTATTCTGCGCTTACTGGCGGCATTTTTACTTGGTCTAGTGGCACTGTCAGTGATTTTCTATTTATTTCCCAATAGCTTTTTAGGCCGTGGCATTCTCGTTATTGCCATTTTAACATCATTCCTTTTCATTGCCGCGATTCGTTTTGTTTTACTACGCTCAGATCAGAATTTGTTCAAGCGGCGTGTGTTGGTTTTAGGTACAGGAAAACGTGCGGCTACCATTACTGAGTTACGTCGGCGTTCAGATCAATTTGGTTTTACTGTTTTAGGTTTTGTCAGCATTCGAGGTGAAGCCAGTGTAATCGATGCATCACGGATTATTGATCTTAACATTCCGCTGATGGACTTTATCGAGAAAAATGATGTTGATGAAATTGTGCTTGCCGTAGAAGACCGTCGTAAAGGTATACCTATGCATGAGCTACTTGATTGCAAAATGCGCGGTGTTGATATTTTAGATGTAGTGACTTTTTTTGAGCGGGAAACCGGCAAAATTCGTCTTGATCAGGTTCATCCTAGTTGGTTCTTGTTTTCTGAAGGCTTTAATCAAAGTGCCAGTCGCGAGTTTAGTAAACGTGCGTTTGATGTAGTGGCCAGCTTCTTTTTATTGTCTATCACATGGCCATTCATGTTGCTTGCAGCGTTGGCGATTTTTATTGAAAGTGGGTTAAAGCCTGGTACACCCATTTTATTTAGGCAAGTTAGGGTAGGGCAAGATGGTCGACCTTTTCAGGTACTCAAGTTTCGTAGCATGATTGTGAATGCAGAAAAGTCAGGCAAGGCGCAATGGGCAACGAAAAATGATTCTCGTATTACCATGGTAGGTAAGTTTATTCGTAAAACACGCATTGATGAGTTGCCACAAATTTTGAATGTTTTTCGTGGGGATATGAGTTTTGTAGGACCACGCCCAGAACGTCCAGAATTTGTTGTAATGTTATCAGAGAAAATTCCCTACTATTCAGAACGACACCGTGTTAGACCGGGTATCACTGGTTGGGCACAAGTGTTATACCCCTATGGTTCATCTGAGCAGGATGCATTGGAAAAACTGCAATATGATTTGTATTACATAAAGAACCATAGTTTATTTTTAGATGTACTCATTTTATTACAAACCGCTGAAGTCGTACTTTTTGGTCGTGGTGCACGATAAACAATAAAGCAATGGTTGGATAATATTGATCTTAAATATTGGCGCGCTTAGTTACTTACTAAGTAGTGTAGCTTATATAGCACTTGCTATTTTGCTATTGATAAGTTGGCGAGGTCGGCTTGTTGGTGGCATGCTGCTACTTACCGTTGTTGTTCAGTCAATTTGGTCTGGTTTATTAGCTTATAGTAGTTATGATCCTTTCATGCCCTCCTATTGGGTATTTGTTCTTGAGTTTATCCGATTCTTAGTTTGGATTTTATTTGTTCTTAGCTTATTAAGATCAGGGCAAGCAAAATACATTACCGGTTTATATCAAAAGGGTATTTATCTTCTTTTTGCTTGTGTCGCTGCTTATGCCACCTATGTTTACTTTTCCGCAGATGGACGAATCTCTGAATCCGTATTGTATGCCTTTATTTTAATATCGTTAGTTTTTTCTATCGTAGCATTAGTATTGGTAGAACAGTTTTATCGCAATGTAGCAATTGAACGGCGTTGGGCGATTAAATTATTGTGCATTGGCTTAGGCGGTATGTTTATCTATGATTTTTATATGTATTCCGATGCAGTGTTATTCGGTGCTATCGATGGCATCATTTGGGATTCCAGGGGCATTGTTAATGTATTGATCGTACCGTTAATTGCCCTATCTGCAGCTAGGAACCCTAAATGGTCGTTTGAAATTTTTGTTTCGCGGCAAGTGGTTTTTTATTCCTCAGGTGTAATTGCGATCGGGCTTTATTTAATCTTGATGGCA
>CAZPAE010000128.1:0-4649 GCA_964584455.1 uncultured Thioalkalispiraceae bacterium | reverse complement strand
TCATCGGTGGTGCGTGGGGGGCGACTGCACAAATTTTATTTTTTGCAGGGGCACTGATTGTATTATTCGTTGTGCTATCTTCAGGTACCACACGTGGTAAAATAAAAGTGTTTTTAGCAAAACACTTTTATAAGAATAAATATGATTACCGTGAGGAATGGTTACGTTTAATTCATCACATATCAGAATATAAGTCACCGAAGTATTTTAAAGAACAAGTCATTCAAAGCTTAACTGGGATTTTACAAAGTCAAGGCGGGGGACTATTTACGCTTGAAGGGGATTACTATCATTGTGAAACAGTTTGGAATATGAATTTTGTAGAGGGTTCGATACATTGTTCAGATCCGTTTATTAAATTCTTGATTCGCTACGAATGGATCATCGATATTAAAGAATATAAGGCCCGTCCCGACTTATATAAAGGATTGGTGTTGCCAGAGATGCTGGCTAAATTACCATCAGGGTGGTTGATTGTGCCACTAAAACACAATTACAGCTTAATGGGTTTTATATTGTTATCTGAATCACCGATAAATGAGAGTATTAATTGGGAGGATCGGGATTTACTCAAAGCCATTGCACGTCAGATTTCCAGCTATTTGGCGCTGACTAAAATTTCAGAAGAACTGAATGAGGCTCAACAATTTAATACCTTTAACCGTTTGTCCGCTTATGTGGTGCATGATCTAAAAAACCTGGTATCGCAATTGGAACTTATCGTTAAAAATGCCACTAAGTATAGTGATAATCCCGACTTTGTTGCTGATGCCATGTTGACCGTAGACAATGTGGTTAACCGCATGCAAAAATTGCTCAGTCAGCTGAAAAAAACGCAGTTTATTGCTTCTGAGTCACGCAATGTGTTTGTTAATGAAGTCATCGTTAATGTGATGCAACGGTGTAAGGATAAAAAGCCAGATGTCGCATTTGTTAATAAAGCGGATTATGTTTCTGTCTTTGTCGATCCTGAGCGATTTGAGCATATACTAGAACATTTAGTTGATAATGCACAGGAAGCGACACCTGATGAAGGAAGCATTACCATAGAGCTCGATGTCGAAGATGATTTTGTTGTCGTACAAATCGAGGACACAGGTAGAGGTATGGATCTAGACTTTATAAAGCAAAGACTGTTTAAACCATTTGATACCACGAAAGGTAATGCAGGAATGGGAATTGGTGTGTTTGAGGCAAAAGAATTTATAAAATATCACCATGGGGTACTTGATGTTCGCAGTGAAGTTGGAGTGGGTACGGTCTTTACCATCAAACTCCCGATAGCGATTCAAACGGGGGCATAACATATGGAAAAAGAATCAAATAAGCACCATTTGTTGGTTGTCGAAGATGATGAAGGTTTACAGCGTCAATTAAAATGGAGTTTTGATGATTACAATGTTGTTATTGCGCAAAATCGGCAAGAAGCCATTGCAGTACTACGTCGGTTTCAACCACCGGTTGTCACTTTAGATTTAGGCTTACCGCCGGATCCTGCTAATGTGAGTGAAGGGTTTGCTACCTTAGAAGAAATTTTATCGTTATCCCCAGAAACCAAAGTAATTGTTATTACCGGTAATGATGATCGAGAAAATGCGGTAAAAGCCATAGGTAAAGGTGCATATGACTTTTATCAAAAACCAATTGATCCTGATTTGATCCGTGTTGTTATCGAGCGTGCGATTAAACTCTATTTCTTAGAACAAGAGAATAAAAACTTGCTTTCACAAGCAGGTAATTCACCATTAGATGGGTTGATTACAGTCAGTGAAAACATGTTAAAAATTTGCCGTACTGTAGAGAAAGTGGCACCAACAGAAACAACTATTTTATTATTGGGTGAAAGTGGTACGGGTAAAGAAATCCTGGCTCGCGCCTTACACAAATTGAGCCCAAGAAAAGATAATAGCTTTATTGCTATCAACTGTGCTGCGATTCCAGAGAACTTATTAGAAAGTGAATTATTTGGTCATGAAAAAGAAGGGTGCCTTTACCGGTGCGACCAAGCAAGCCATTGGTAAAATAGAGCTAGCGCATAATGGGACTTTATTTCTTGATGAAATCGGTGATCTTCCATTAAATCTACAAGCAAAATTATTACGATTTTTACAAGAGCGGGTGATTGAACGAGTAGGTGGGCGAGAAGAAATTGCCATAGATGTACGTGTAGTGTGTGCAACACATCAGAATTTATCTGAGATGATAGCCAATAACCAGTTCAGAGAAGATCTCTACTATCGTTTGAGTGAGATTTCTATTAATATTCCACCGCTGCGCGAACGAGCAGGTGATTCCATTTTACTGGCGAGAGCATTTTTAGATCGTTTTGCTTCACAGACTGCTAGCCGAGTGAAAGGGTTTACCCAAGATGGTTTATCTGCCATTGAAATGTACAGTTGGCCTGGGAATGTTCGTGAGTTAGAAAATGTGATCAAAAAATCGATGATCATGTGTGAATCAACCATGATCTCTGCGAAGAACTTAGAGCTCAATATAACTGAAGATAATAGCCAACCACTTAATTTACGTGAGGTGCGTGAAAAAGCCGAGAAAGAAGCCATTATTTCAGCCCTTAGTTTTACCAATAATAATATCTCTAAAACATCGATCTTGCTTGGGGTAAGTCGACCAACATTATATGACCTAATGAATAAATATGATCTTAAGTAGTCATTTTAAGAATAAGGCACTGTTGCCACTTGGTTTAATATTACTTATTTGTCTTGTTTATTATCAAAGTAGTCAGAGCTTATTAAACTTATGGGTGTTTTCCGGTAGTCCCACTTACTCACATGGTTTGATTCTATTTTTATTAGGTGTGTGGGTTTTTTATAAGCGCTTGTCATCAAATAGTTATCATTATTCATTTAACTGGTTTGTTCTTATCGCTATTACGCTACTTTCTTTTGCCTGGGGAGTAATGTTAGCGACAGGTATCAAAGTTGCACATCAGTTTATTTTTATTACGATCATCGCTCTATTACCTGCAGTGCTTTATAGCTGGTCAGGCCTAAAGGCGTTAACAACGCCATTGTTATTAAGTATTTTTGCTATCCCGGTGTGGGAGGTCGTGAATCAGGGTGACTTACAGCTTATTACCGCAAGGTTTGTTACTCAGTTATTAGATTTGACCGGTTTCTTAGTTGTGAATGAAGGTTTCGAAATTCAGGTATCAGCTGGTACGTTCCGCGTCGCAGAAAATTGTTCAGGGATGCGTCAATTAGTGGTTGCTGTACCCATTGCGATTATTTTCGCATCGATGAACCAGTTCCGAGTACATTGGGCTGTTTTATATGTGTTATTAGCCTTATTAGTTGCTGTGTTGTCTAATACTGTGCGTATCTACATTGTGGTGGTTTCTGGCCAGTTAACCAATATGCAGCACTACTTTGTCACTGAAGACCACGTTACGTTGGGCTGGGTCGTGTTTGCCATTATTTTCGGCATCTTTTTATTTTTAAGCCACACTGTTATGAACAGATTCGTTCAGTCAACTCAGTCAAGTAAAGACAGTAGCCTATTTTCTACACAACCGAATAGTAATAATAAGCTACTGATAGTACTCTTAGTGGCTATTCTGCCAGGCCCCATAGTGGCACATATGGCGCTACGTCCGGTTGAGGCTAGTGCGGTCAATATCACTTTACCTACCTCATTTGGTGAATGGCAGCAGGTTCAGCACCGAGATGAAAACTATGCACCACGCCTGTATGGAGGGGATCAAGTCATCAAACAGTCATATTCTGATGGTCAGTATACTGTACAGCTTTATGTTAATTATTATGCTCGCCAACAACAGGATAAAGAAGCTGTCAGTAAATTGAATCAGTTGTTTGATACGGAAAAGTGGATATTAGATAGGCGCGAGATAGAAACGGTGACAGAAAATGATATTGCTTATCCGGTAACAATATCTCACATTAAATCTTCTGTGGAAAACAGAAAACGTTTGATTTGGAGCTGGTATGTGATTGATGGAGATGCCATTGCACGACCAAGCGTGGCTAAGCTTCGTTCTATTTATGGTTTTATTAAAGGTAATCGTCAAGCTTCGCAGATTATTATTTCCATTGCCGGGGATGATGAGATTGCACAACGACGATTAGCAGATTTTTATGGGGCACTTGTGCCAGCTATCCATAAAACACTTAATTAAAGGTATGGTTGATGAATTATCAATTTAGCAAAAATTTTATCGCGATATTTTGTTTACTACTCGTGCTCGGGTGTAGTAGAGAGCCGACTATTACAGAACGCATTGATAAATCCAATGAATATGTTAGCCAAGGCGATTATCGCGCAGCGACAATTGAAGCTAAAAAAGCGATTCAAACAGATAAACAAGAGCCTAATGCACGGGCACAGTTAGCCAGGATTCATCTTCTCGTTGGGGATAGTGTCAGTGCTGAAAAAGAATATAAAAAAGCCATTGAGTATGGTCTTGAGTCATTAGAGGTTATTAAGGGCTTTGGACGTAGTTTGCTTCTGCAGAGGAAGACAACGCAGTTACTCAATGGTGATTTTTTTAATAATAAAATAGGTGCCCAGGAAAAGAAAATCGTGCTTGGTTTGCGCGGAGAGGCATTTTTATTATTGCAGCAACCGGACCAAGCGCTAAAAAGTTTTGAAGGTGTATTGAAGCTTGATGG
>CAZPAE010000127.1:0-7086 GCA_964584455.1 uncultured Thioalkalispiraceae bacterium | reverse complement strand
GGTGATGCGATTACCGCATTAGATGAAAACCCCATTCCCCATTTACTTCTCATTACACCTAGCTTAAGTCACAGCGACGCCAACCAGCTGGAACAACTCACCCAACAACTACGCACCTTTAAACAAGTCGAGTTTCTGCAAATGGATCGTGAGTGGGTATTACGGCTCTACGCCATTATGGATATCGTCCGCCAAGCCGTCTTAATCTTAGGCATCCTAATTTGTATTGCCGTGTTGTTGGTGGTCGGCAACACCATTCGGCTTGCCATTCAGAACCGCCGTGACGAAATTGTTATCGTGAAATTAATTGGTGGTACAAACGCCTTCATTCGTCGCCCTTTCCTTTATACTGGATTTTGGTACGGTTTCATCGGGGGCGTCATTGCCTTAGTACTTGTTTTTGTCTCACTTTTTCTCATGAACGGCCCTGTTGAGAAGCTCGCTGGCCTCTACCAAACCACTTTTTCCCTTCATAAAATCACCGGCGGTACGATATTAATAGTACTCGCACTAAGTATTAGCTTAGGACTTGGTGGCTCCTGGATCGCCGTCGGCCGTCATTTACGCGAAATCGAGCCACGATAATCGTGGTAATTTGGACTAAACTGGGGGTTATGGCTGCGGCACATGACCCTATAATTAATATATGTAATATGGATGAGAAAAAAACCCGTATCATTGTGGTTGACGGGTCATCAGTTACACGCGCCATCTTAACTCGCATTTTGCAAGACGAAGTGACAAATGCGGAAATTGTTTCCTGTGCTTCAGGCACAGAGGCTATGGAGCTATTGGAAAGCAGCAAGTACGATCTTGTTTCCACCGCATTAATGTTACCCGACATGGATGGACTGGAATTAAGTCGTAAAATTCGCCAATCCAAAGCTTATAGTTACATTCCTGTCATTGTCGTATCCGGTGATGCGGATTCTCGTTTATTGCGCGAAGGCTTTGAGGCTGGCGTCACTGATTATTTTGATAAATCCAAGGGCTACAAAGCTTTTGGTGGCTTCATTCGTTCATTTATCCAGCGCCACTCGGGACTCATTGGCCACATATTGTTCGTAGAAGATAGCGCGACCGCAGCCGCCGTAGTTCGGAAAATACTTGAGAAACATGGCCTCAAGGTGACCCAAGTCGCTACCGCCGAGGAAGCCCTCTCTTTAATGGAATCACAGCAAGAGTATGGCGATACTTATGATCTGGTTATTACCGACTTTATTCTAGAAGGTGATATGACCGGCGGTGATTTGCTGCATGCCATCCGCGCCAAAATGCATATGTCGCAGCAAGAGTGCCCGGTTTTGGTTCTCACCAGCACCGATGACCAACAAACACAAGTGGAGGTCTTTCATGCTGGCGCTAATGACTTTGTGGCAAAGCCCATCGTCGAGGAAGTCATCATCGCCCGCGTTCGTGCCCTACTGTTGATTAAACACCAATACGATGCCCTGAAGCAGCAGGCCGAGGATATGCGCTGGATCGCCGTTACCGATAGCCTCACAGGGGTACGCTCTAAGCGCTATCTGGTCGACAATGGTGAAGCCTACATTGCTGACCCTAAACACCATCCCGTTTGGGCCATGCTCATCGATATTGATCATTTCAAATCCATCAATGACACATTGGGACATATTACCGGCGATCACGTCCTAGCCGAGCTGGGAGAGGTCCTCAATAACGCATTCCGGGACGGCATGGTGGTACGGTTTGGTGGTGAAGAGTTTTGTGCCTTGGTCCCCAATATGGAAGCAAAACAAATGCTGGAGCGCGCTGAGCTATTGCGGACCCAGATAGAAAGTATGAAACCCGCCAATGTTGATATCACGGTCAGTATTGGTTTGGCCTGTACCCAAGATCACCCTGAAACGACATTGACTCGTTTCATTTCCCTGGCCGATAAAGCGCTATATCGCGCCAAAGAAACTGGCCGCAACCGCGTTTATCTCTATACCGCTGAAGGTCCTATTGCCTCTCCCTGGGGGGAAGCACCCGTTTTTGAAGAATCGGTCAGCCAAATAACGCACTAATTACATGGTTATAGGCCATTTTTCTTTTTTACCTATCATTTGGAACTTACACTAAATTTGGCACTCGAACGCTGAGAGTGCTAGTATTAACAGGCCCTAATAAATGGGAGTTTCAGGACGAATGAGCAAAAATATGACAATGCAATTGCCAGCCCCAATGGGAAGCGTTGACGCTTACCTACAGACAATCAATGGTATTCCTGTATTAACTGCTGAAGAAGAAAAAGCATTAGCAGTACGTCTAGCTGAGCATAATGACCTCGATGCCGCACGCCAATTAATCATGTCACATTTACGCTTTGTTGCTCACATTGCTCGTGGCTATTCTGGCTACGGCCTTCCTCTGGCCGACTTGATGCAAGAAGGCAACATTGGCTTAATGAAAGCGGTTAAACGTTTTGATCCTAACGTTGGTGTCCGCTTAGTTTCATTTGCCGTTTATTGGATCCGCGCTGAAATTCACGAATTCATTCTACGCAACTGGCGTATTGTTAAAGTGGCAACAACAAAAGCACAACGCAAACTGTTCTTCAATTTGCGTAGCTCTAAAACCCGCCTCGGTTGGTTCAACCATGCTGAAGTAGAACAAGTTGCTAAAGACCTCGGTGTTTCTCCTGCTGAAGTCTTAGAGATGGAATCTCGTATGAGCGGCCAAGATATTGGTTTCGATTTACGTGATGACGATGACGAAGATGCACCATCCGCACCCGCCATGTATCTACAAGATCAATCTACTGGCCCCGCCGAAAAACTGGAAGATACACAGTGGGAACAACATAACAAACAACGCTTAGCCAACGCGATCGCAACATTAGACGAGCGCAGCCAAGATATCGTCCAACGTCGTTGGTTAAATGAGAAAAAAGAAACGCTACAAGATTTAGCAGATAAATACAGTGTTTCTGCAGAGCGTATTCGACAACTCGAAAACAACGCTATGAAAAAATTACGTAACGTCCTAAATTAAGTATCAAACTGAAATTGTAAAAAAGGCCGCTAAATAGCGGCCTTTTTTATTTTTATTATTATTCCGAAGGGGGAAACTTAATACAAGGCAAGATCCTCTGAGTAGTTTTATCCCATAAAAAAATCTCATGCGTTGTTGCTCTCCAAAACCCATCGACATAATATTCATGTCCAGCTTTAAGATTGAATACTTTATCACATGTTTTAGGTAAAACATGATTAGGATTTACTAAAGTATCAACATTTCTCAAATTAATATTAATAACAAGTCGCCTCTTACCCGGCTTTACCTCATAACCGTTATTTCCTAAGAGCCCACCTGCCAAATGACTCATAAAACCAACTTTATCTCTAATATCTACATCATCAATCTTATCAATAGTAATCGTCTTTGCATTGGCACCACTATCCTTATTATATAAAATAGCAAGTTTATCTTTAGGCAACTCATCCCCTTCATAGAATTTATGGCTAGTCGAACAAGCCACAAACATAGGTATACATATCAAAATTAATATTTTTTTATTCATTTGATTTTCCTTTTATAAATTCTTGATAAAAATCATATTTAGCATATAAATCGGCCCACCTTTCTTTAAGAATATGAATAATGCTATCTAAATCGCTGAATTGTCTTATAACAAACTCCCCACTATTATCATCGATATGTATCAGTTGATGCCCTATATAGTTAATAGTTTTAGGATTAATATTAAACCTGAATTTTTTACCAAAAACATGAGTACCATTTCTTGCTGTTATTTGAGCGAGCATATATTCACTTACAGGTAGTTTAATAACGACAGGATGTTTATTATTTTTAATTTCAATTGTGTATAATTTAGAAAAATCACGCGCATCAATTATTTTCAAATATAGT
The DNA here is from genome assembly GCA_964584455.1 of uncultured Thioalkalispiraceae bacterium. Classification (GTDB taxonomy): domain Bacteria; phylum Pseudomonadota; class Gammaproteobacteria; order UBA6429; family Thiohalophilaceae; genus CAZPAE01. Next base: position 3,210 of record CAZPAE010000127.1, on the reverse strand, counting down.
TTCTCATCAAACTGCTCAAGATATTTTCTTTCTAAATTAGTCACTATTACTGTAGCAAGAATGCCTTCATTATCACTTAGCAAAACACTCGATACATTTTTCGTATAGTTAACACATGCTACAGAAAATAATAAAACAATGCAAAATAGTATAGTGTTAAAAAGTTTATGATAGTTTTTATTCACAAACGAGTCTCTTGTAGTTCGCTAATAGCCATTTCGGGCTTTATCTCTTCCAGCACTGTATAACCTTCGCTATTTTTAACCGCCCCAGGCTGGTACTTCATTGAGTGATGTAATTTTATATATCGAATCTCACCCTCATGCACATTTAAAAATATTTTAATGGGAACTCCCCAACACCACTTATTTTTTGCCGCGATAGTATAAGAACCTGGTGCCAACTCTAACCTAACAGCACCACCATTAGATAAACTAATATCACCTTTACCATTTAAAGAAAAAGATGGACAACTAATAAAGCCGATAATATTGGCTGGGCGATAGAGGTACACTACTCCTTTGCCTAAAGTAGGTGCTTCTATATTGACCACCCTACTCCCTACTGCGCAACCAATTATAAAAATACTAACAACTAAATATACCGCAAACCGTATAATTCCGTTCATATCCTTGACATATGTTAACTAAATAATTATGTATAATAAAAGATGCTTATAAAAACAGGAACTACTTTTTATTGCTTATTATCCGTCGGTGGAACATCAGGAATATCCTCATCGTCTTCTGATACATCTTCGACTAAATTCTCTTTTATTTTTTGTTTCAATTGCGAGAATTCATTTTCAATATGCATTACCCCTTCTTTCCTCGCACCGCCAGAATACATTTGAGTATACTCTTTTAACATATTTTCCATCGAGATCATGGCTTCATTTAAATCACGCTGTAATTTATCTCGCTCAGCAGTGATTTGTTTTATTTGCGTTCTTAATTGTGCACTTAACTTTGGACTATCCGGCCGTTCTCTACTACCAGCCCCACTACCCTCGCCGACTGTCTCTGCAATTTTACGGTATGCCGCAGCCATATTTTCTACATCTTTACGCAGTTGCCCTAAAGCCTCTCGATCACCACCAAGGAACAAACCTAAAACTCGATTATAAATTTGTTTCTCACATGTTAGCATGGCATGTGCTGTCTGTTGTGCCATGTCTTCTTCCATACCATGTGCAGCTTGCAGCACTTCAATTAGTTTATTTTTTCGCTCGCTCTCACCTTGCTTTAAATTACCCACAAAGTCTTTGGCAAGATTGCTATCTTTGTGTTTACGCCGCATTACAAAAAATGTAATCACAATTGCGGCAACAACTAAAACAACCCCTACTTGTGAGAAAACGACTAGTAAACTGGCAGTATACTCGTTCATGATTCCAGCTCCGCTTGTACTTCCGCCTGTACTTCATTATGGCGTTTACGCCACATCCGATATGCAAACCATCCTAGGCCAACCAAAATAGTATTAATGCCAATGACTAAACCCAGTACGATTCCCCAACTGAACCCACCATCCTCTTCTTCTGAGGATTGTTCAGACTCATCTTTTGCAGTTTCCTCTGTTTTCTCTGTCGATTCTTCTTCGGCTTGTTCCTTTTCCTCATCCCCATTAGCCTTATCTTGTTCCTCTTCACTAATGGCTTCCGGTTTCGCCTCAACGACTAAGTCTTGAGGTTTAGCATCTTGCGAATTAGCAAGAAGCTGCTTGAAATCCAATTTAACCGGCTCATCAGTATATTTTGTACCCGCAACGGTTAAAGAAAACTCTTTACCCGCAAATTCTGCTGGAATATTTGCTGTCCATTCTAATTCACCTGTTTGCTCAATGATCTTTGTCTCACCGTCAGGTAAAGTTATTTGCATTGATAGGGTTTCCGGTCTAATAAGCCCTGAGTGTGGTTTAATACTTAAAATAAAGGGTTTATCGTCACTTTCTTGACTAACCAACATACTCACGGGATTATCATAAACCTGTACCGAATGACGTACTGCCCGTTTAAAGGTGAGACTTTTAGCACGAATAGACAACTCATAATTACCTGGCTTAGTCCATTTATCTAACGTTACACTATGAACCCCATCACCTTTAATCACATCAGGTGCTGAACCATTATCGGATAATGGTGTTGTTTCAACATGATCCTGATCATCAATTTGTTTTACTTCAAATTCTGTTCTTGATAATAGGTTTTTATTTGTAATCGTTTTACCTTCTTCTAGTAACCTTGCTCGCACATCAAATTTGTCACCAATCATTAATGTGTTAGGTAATTTGTCTAACTTAAGACGTAAGTTAGTCACCACCATGACACGATTATCAGGGTCAACCTTGGCTTGTAAAGCCCACTCACCGGCAACAGGACCTTTTACTGTAATTAAGTCATAGCTGTCTTCATGGTGCCAACGCACGGTTGCAGGGTGAGAGTCACGAGACCATGTTTCACCACTAGGTAAGCGCAATTGTGTTGCTGGTGAGTCATCAGCAAGAAAAATTAAAACGGTGATATCACTCACATGTTTATCTACGGTAAACTTATTTTCCTCAATCGGCAATGTGTCTGGTTTTACCGATTTCTCAAACAGCTTTAAAAAAATACGCTGTAGCTGGTCAGCCGAGTCAACTTGCTCAAAACCACCTTTGGTTGCACCAGATAAGGTTGTTAATAACTCTTTATCCGCATGTTCTGATAGTGCTATCGTGTGTACCGCCACATCAGCTGCTTCGAGCTTCGGTAAAAGATCATGTAATAGGCGACGACGCGACTGCTCATTTAATTTGGCATCTTTACTAATATCCACAACACCGTCAGTTAACAAAATCAGATGGCGTTGATAACGTGGATCTGGCTTAATCCAATCACGCGTTGAGGTGGCAACAGCTTCTTCAATATTGGTAAACAAACCACGTGAATGAATTTTACCGGCTTCTTGTATTGCTAATTTTTTCCACGCTTCACCAACCTGGCCATGCTTTACTTGCATATTCACATAACGACCAAACGTCCAAATACCACTACGTGCCTTATCTGGCATAAGGCCAGCGAGCATACGTACAGCGGGCGCACGTAAGTTTTTAGGGTCGGTTTTCTTCATGCTGCCTGACACATCGATCAGCACACGCACATCAGGAACGGCTTCAGCCCTCAGGCTCAAGGGAAAAACAAGTAGGGTAAATAGCAGACACAACCAAACA
>CAZPAE010000126.1:0-7115 GCA_964584455.1 uncultured Thioalkalispiraceae bacterium | reverse complement strand
GATTCGCTTCTAGTGCATTGCGAATATATTCATAGTTAACAAGATCTTTCGAAACGTGTTGCGGTGTTAACGTATCAAGGAAGGCATCATCACCGGTAATCACCGTTTCTTTTAATTCTGTGACGACCCGTTCTGTTGCAGAAGGATAGGGCCATGCTTGGAAATTGATTCGGTTTTGATTCCAATCGGTATGTTTAATCGCCAGTGGATTATCATAGTAAGCAGGGTCATAGAATAACATTGCCCGTTTCACGACTTCCTTCGGTATAGGTAGATATTTCTTACCATCACGCGATAACATTTCTGCCATGGCATCACGATTCTGTGCAAGATGAATTTGTGCAGCAACAATCGCATTATGTACACCTTGTGCCCAAGCCGCTCTATCCGGATCCATGGCGTCTTCTTCATGCATTACAACCACGCAGCAAGGGTGTCCTTTCCATACATCACCAGTAAACCGTAATACACGACCACCGGCTTTAATTTCACCTAAGGCATTAAAGGGTTCAGCGACACAATAACCATCGATAGTTTTAGCCGCTAGGGCCGGTGGCATCGAAGGTGGCTGTAACACTAAGAAGTTACACTCATCAGGTGCAAGCTTGGCACTTTGTGGTCGGATAACAGGCTTAATACCTGCATCTTTCATAACACGCTGAGCAATTATATTATGAATAGAATACCAATAAGGTATAGCAAACTGTTTGCCGCCAAAATCTTTTGGTGAGTTGATACCACTATCTTTACCCACCATGATCGCGGAACCGTTGGTATGATCCCAAGCAGTAATCTTAACGGGGAAATTATTGTTATAACGCATCCAGATAGGGATGGGTATTAATAGGTGGGTTAGGTTAAAACGATGTGCAGAAAAAGCTTCAACTAGTGGCGACCAACCACGAATTAATGTTGGTCGTACTGAATCAATGCCTTCCCTTTTAAAGAACCCCATCTCATGGGCCACTAGTAATGCAGCTGCATCCGTAATGGGAATATAACCAATGCGAACAACAGGGTCCCATTTTTTCTTGGCAAAAACAGGGGCCGGCATAATACCACCTAATGCAGCAGCAGCTCCCATTTTGAGAAAATCTCGCCGGTCAACACCGGTCCCTAAGACTTGATGAAACCGTGGATCATATTCTAGAACAAGGTTGGGATCATTAATCCCATCACCGTGCTGCTGATAGATTTTTTTCATGTCAGTCATGTCAGGCTGCCTCTTTAGTTAAATCATGCTAACTAAACCACCATTAGGTGTGGCCGAATTACTGACAACATTGTCAGAGCCATTACCTTCTGGTGCATTTGCCGCATCGTGGAAAATTTTCATTAAGTGTGCACGTGTTTCCTGTACCGCTGGATCATCACGTTCACGTGGATCGGCAAGGTCAACACTCAAATCATGAACAATTCTGCCAGGTGAGCCGGCCATTACGAGTGCACGATCCGCCATTAAAACGGCTTCATCAATGTCATGGGTTACCATCACTAAATTGATACCGAGTTTTTTTGCAATAGAACGTACGTCATGTTGTAAACTTGCGCGAGTGAATGCATCCAATGCAGAAAATGGTTCATCCAGTAACAACATTTCTGGCTCCATTACTAAAGAGCGGGCCAGTGCAACACGTTGTTGTTGCCCCCCAGAAAGATCTTGCACATTATTTTTTGCATAGTCATCAAGATGAACCAGGCTAATTGCTTCAGCAACACGGTCACGTATTTTGCTTTTCGACCAGCCTGCAAAATGAAGTCCAACCCCGACGTTACGCTCTACCGTCATCCATGGAAATAAATGAGGTGCTTGGAACATCATTACCCAGCGTGATGAGGGCTCTTTTACCTCTTCATTATCTAGATGTAGTGAACCACTGGTAGCATGTAATAGACCTGCGATAATATGCAATAAGGTTGATTTACCACAACCAGAACGGCCAATAATCACTAACGATTCGCCTGGCCCTGCATCTATGTTTACTTTATCGAAAGTCAGTGGACATTTCGCAGTATAGCGATGGGTAAGATCTTTCACACTAATATTTACGCCACGGATTGACATCAATCACTCCTATTAATACGACTAAACGCCGGCTTGTGGATGGATAACAGATGGACACCAGTTTGTTGCTTAACTGGAGGTTGATAGTATTGCCGTATCACGGGAGTAATGTCTGCGCGGCCTAGCTTGATAGGCCTCGTATTTACATTAACAGTCTTTGTATCGAGTCGCCGCATCCTTGTGAGGACTTCATCAATATACTTATCATCGTTCATCCTCATTTCTTATTATCGTGCAATCAACTTACTCGTTTTTCTTCCTTTAAATTATTTCATCCTCTCATCTGTTGCTATTAAAATTACTTTTACCATTAGGCCATGTGTAGACGCTTATCGACTACTGCCATATGTTTAGCGAGATCTTCTTCGCTGATTAAACCTCGTCGAATCATCGAATGCGCTAGTGCAAGCAACTGTCGCTCTGGAAACGGTACATCCGCATAATGTGTTTCCGATAACTCATCCTCTTCCCAACGTCGCTCAACGGCAGGTAATGCACAAGCAATTTCTGCTAACACATCACAGGTTGCTTCTAGCGTAACCTTCCAAGGTGGGTCAGGGTTATCAACACCATATTGCTCACTTAAATCATCCCAGACTCGCCCCTCTTGTTTGATACGCTCAAGCAGCGATATCGGTGATTGGTCTAAGTCACGATTCACCATGTCTTTATCAAGTTGAACTTTTTCTGGATTAATCTCAGTCATAGCTTTGTCCTAGTGATGTTTTACAGGGTTACGTGCTGGATGAATCGGGCGTCTATCGTTGAACTTTTTACCTGGCTTCGGTACAGCTACACCAATTAAACAATCACGGGTAACAATTTCTGCTAATTGTTCCTCGGTCCAACCTTCTGTGCCTTCAGGTCGTACAGGTAGGACGATATAGCGAGTTTTCTGATTCGCATCGGCAATTCTTACTTCCACATCTTCTGGTAGTTGTAAGCCAAACTCAGCTAACACTTGGCGCGGCCAACGCACTAAGCGGCGACGGTAATTTGGGGTACGATACCATTCGGGGGATTGGCCTAAGATAGGTCGTGGATAACATGAGCATAGCGTGCAAACCACTGCATGTTTTAATTTTGGTGTGTCTTCTAAAACTCGTAAGTTACAATAATCACTGGGGGTACCAAACTTACTCGGCATATCATTAATCCAGTCAATGCCAACATCTAAACTAGCCTTGACGCCATCTCTCACGGCTAATTTCTTATATTCTGGATCAAGCCATGCTTTTGCAACTAAACGGGCGGCCGGTAAAGGGCTAACTGTATCCATGTAGTCGGACCAGCGCTGATGATCTTCTGCAGTAAATAAGCCTTTTTCAATCGCCAGTTCTCGAACTGCAATTTCAAGCACTTCAAACTCACTGACTTCGTCGACCATAGGCGCTGCTGGATGTAAGCCATGTTCGTCATCTTTTTTAGACATTGTTGTATACCTCACTCACATTCTTCATTAACTTTGATTCATTAAGCCAGTTAGGCTGGTTCTAACCAACGTTCTGAAACCTCAGTTTCAACTGTATCGTTGGGATAGGCCTCAGGATATTCCGGCCACAGATCTTTTTGTTTAAAGACCAAGCTATAAAACCATTCCGGGTTATCGCAATTATCCCAGGCTTCATCTTCTGCTGGTGGGCTTTCATAAACGAGCTCAGAAACGGTCGCCTCAACACCACGCACGTAAACCATGGTGCGGGTATAAAAAATACTAGATAGCTCTTTTACCTTCACCCGGTCGCCGACTTTAAACTTAGGTTTACCCGCTTCACCTTTGAAGCATTGCGGATCACCAATACCTGTGGCTTTCTTCGCATGATGCTCTCTATCGTAATGTGGTTTACTCATAGCGTTTTTTCACCTCATCAATTTTGTCCATTAACTCGGTAAGCGTGATGAATTGCTTATCCACTAAGATACGTGCTGCTGTCAGTAACCACCGACCGTAATAGGACAAACCAAGATATTGCGTTTGCCCTACATCCACATTCTGACGACGACGTCTTTCTTCCGCATTCCATACCCCGCGCCAGGCGAGTACTTCACAAGTGATGAAAGTATTGTGTTCCCATTGCTCTTCTTCTTTTTCTTCAAACTGAATGGGTACATCGGGTTCTCCTGCCACATCATGTACCGCTCGGGTGAATGCACGATAATGCTCATTGCTAATTAAGTCGGAAAATGGCGCGTGCTGCTGCTGATGCAATGCCGGTTGTATACTGCCGACAATATCGAGGTGTCGTAGCAATTTTTGTCTGTTAGCCGATGACATCGTTTGCACTCCTTCTGTTATCAATATTTGTTAGCGTTTCACCAATTAGGGCTCGACCCATATAAGTATTCATGCACATACTAATAAGCCAAATTAATTGGCCGTACAAATTATTTGATGACTAGTCTATAGGAGATGTACTATTAGTCCATGACTTTGTTCTTATCACTCTCATAGGAGATACCTATGGACAGAAGAGATGTTTTTCCCCGTTCTCTCCAATACCTCATTGCTATTGCAGAATACGGTAGCTTTACTCGCGCCGCTGAGGCCTTATATGTTTCTCAGCCGACTTTGTCGCAACAAATTAAGCAATTGGAGGAATCCTTGCACGCACCGTTGTTGGATCGATCGGGACGTGTCGTACAACTTACTGATGCTGGCGAAGTTTATTTACGCCATGCACGCCGTGCTTGGGGAGAATTAGACACTGGTGCTCGTGCTATCCATGATGTCCAGAATTTAAGCCGAGGCTCATTGCGATTAGGCTGGACACCTATCACTGACTATCTTACTTGTTGTTTAATTGAAAACTTCAATAGTCGTTATCCCGGTATTACTCTGAGCACATTAGAAATGCCACAAGATGATATCGAAGTGGCCGTAACAGAAGGCCGTATCGATATTGGTATTACATTTAATCGATCTTTGGATATGGAAATGGGCTCCACAGAAATTGAGGCCCAACGATTATTCGAAGAAACATTAAGTATTGCCGTTGGTAATGCGCACCCCCTTGCCGGTGAATGCAAACAAATGACCGCCGAAGAATTTGAGCAACAATCATTGGCATTGCTTAATACTAATTTCGCACTACGACATCATATCGACCAATACTGTCTTGAACAGGGTATTTCACCTCATATTGCTATCGATACGAATTCACTCAATGTGATTATCGAGCTTATTCAAGTCGGTCCACTGGCAACAATATTGCCCAATAGTATTATCCGAACCCAATGTGGGCTTTACTCCATTCAACTTACCCCGGCTGTGCCACAAAAAGCCATTACGATTATCAGCCGCAAAGATGGCTATCAAAGCCCGGCTTATCGTGCATTTATGGAACTCGCAGCAGAATGGTCAACACGACGTAAGGAAGCAACACCGCTCAGAAAGCTTCGGCATTGCCCTTTTTCTGAGGCGTACCAAGCAGCAAAATCTAAAACGACACTCATTGTACAGTCCAAAGATATTGCTGAAGAGAACGAGGAGTTAGACTACTCGTAAAATATGTTTTATTTGCGTTAGACTCGCTAACGCAGACGGTACCGGCCCACCTGTCACCCAGTCTAATAACTCGACAGTGTGGACAACCGGTATCTGCGTACCTGAACTAATTTGTACCATACAACCAATATTACCAGCTGCAATCACCTCGGGCCTACTCGCTGCTAATGTTTGTACTTTGTATTGTTTTAATTGTTGCGAAACTTCCGGTTGCAATAAACTATATGTTCCCGCAGAACCACAGCAAGTATGGGAATCTTTCGGTTCTAATACCGTAAACCCGGCGGCTTTGAGTAATTTTTTCGGTAAAAATCGAATCCGCTGCCCATACTGTAAGGAGCAAGTAGCATGGTAAGCAATGCGTAAACGCGGCTTTATTTTATAATCCAATGTCAACTCAGACAGTAACTCAGAAATATCTTTCGCTAAGCTCGCCACTGTTTCTGCCTGCTGCGCCAATGCGGTATCACGAAATAAGTGTCCATAATCTTTTACCACCGTACCACACCCACTGGTATTCACGACAATTGCATCAAGCCCTTCGCCGTTGACTTCTTTCATCCAAGCACGAATATTTTGCGATGCTAAATGATGGCTTTGATAAGTCTTACCCATATGATGTAGCAATGCACCACAGCATCCTCCCCCCTTTGCCACAACCACTTCACAACCATGACGACGTAAAATACGAATGGTTGCCTGGTTAATATCTGTATTGAGTACTTGCTGTGCACACCCGGTTAGCAATGCTACCCGCCGTTGACGCTGACCTATGGCAGGAAAAACGTTTGGCTTATTACTCGCGCTAGGTTTAGGTAATTTTTTTGGCACCAAACTTAACATAGCATTGATATTTCGGGAAAACATAAACCCAATGGGTTTTATCCACTTTGCTACTCTTAGCATGGTACGAAACCGCCTAGGATAAGGCAGTATGCTTGCCAGCATATTACGTGACAGCCGCTCAAACACAGGGCGCCGATAACGCTGCTCAACATATTCTCTAGCATGGTCTATCAAATGCATATAGTTAACAAATGAAGGACAAGACGACATACAGGCCAAACAAGATAAACAACGGTCTATGTGTTGCACTGTCTTAGCATCGGGCGGTTTATTCTCTTCTAACATAGTTTTAATTTGATAAACACGACCGCGCGGGCTATCTAGCTCATCATTAAATATTTGATAGGTTGGACAATTCGATAAGCAATAGCCACATTGCAAACAGGCAGTCAACTCTTTATTGGCACTGATAATATTCGGATTAGTTAATTGTTCAGCTGTAAAATGTGTTTGCATAAGACCACCTCACTTGAGCCACTAAGCACTTACCTATCGCTTTAAGCTTAGCTGCTTATGGCAACATCTTTCCAGCTCTTATGCATTATTTTTATATAGCTAATGCTTATAGTGTTGATAGCCATAAAGTATTGGATTAACCATACAGGCTATTTAAAATTTATTTAATTACTTTTTTTGTAAATAAAAACCAATTTAAGTTGCTGAACGAAAGGGGAAAATATGACTAAAAAAAGAAATGAT
>CAZPAE010000125.1:0-7141 GCA_964584455.1 uncultured Thioalkalispiraceae bacterium | reverse complement strand
AATCTTGCTCATGTAACTTGCCTGTCTTATCAGCTGACGTGTGTTTTGCCATGTAATCGCGGTAACTGATTTTTTTCTCTAACTTGTTCGCCACATAATCGATAGCCACTTTAAAGCGCTTAGGTGGTATATAACCATTGAGGCGTAATACGATCTTACCTTGCTCGTCAAAAAATAAGACTGTTGGTGTAAATTGTACTTTTAATGCAGCAGCAAAAGTTTTCTCGTTATATTGTTTACCGCCGATATTGGCTACTTCACGTGCCCCCCACATGTTTAGCGCTACCACATCAAAATTCTGACGCACTGCTTGCTCGATATCTTTTTGGGCCAGATTACGTTCAACGAAGACATTACAATAGGGACAGTTCTCTTGGTGGAACAACACCATCAAACGCTTGCCTGCTGCCGCTGCCTCAGCCACGTCTTCATTAAAATCCAGAAAGCTTTCTTTAAACCAAGCTGGGTATTCCGTTGACATCGCGCCAAGATACTTACCCAGCTTCTTGTCAGCAGCCATAGCTGGTGCAGAAGCAAACAGTGTCGTAAAAATAAAAATAATCAGAATTTTAGGTATTGGCATGTCTCTCTCCCAAGTGAAGTCCGGGTATCACGCGCACACCCTGTCAGCAAAACGGCGCTCATTACAATCAAACATACTATCATTTTGGACCAGCGAAAGCGTAGTATTATCCCTGACTTAGCACCCCAATCTGCCCCCACAGCAAAAACCCCACTCTTGCTCAGAGTTGAATTTCCCCCTCTTAGCCCTTAAGCTAGGTTTGTATCTAAATAAGCATATGCTAATATATTTCAAAGTCTCGACCACGAGGATGTAACATGTACTTTAATATCAAAGAGATAGAGGCCGATGAGTTGGTAAACTGGATATCTGAGCAATCAGAATCATTCAATATTATCGATGTACGCGAAACCAACGAAATCAATGCTGGCACTATCCCTGGCGCAATCCCAATGCCGCTGGCGACCGTTCCCTTGCGCATGCACGAGCTAGATAAACAACGCCCTTTGGTTTTCATTTGCCGCAGTGGCGCCCGCTCAGCCCAGGCCTGTGCATATTTGCAACAACAAGGCTTTGATAACGTCCATAATCTGCGCGGCGGTATGTTTGCATGGGCAGGCTCTGGCCAACCCGTCGCCTTACCACAAGCTGACATGGCATAAATCTACCCAGTCAAACAAACGCAATTTCACGCTTTGCTACTAATAAGGTCTACTCAACTCAAATAAGACACAGGAGACAATCAGTACCCTCAGCACCAAAAAGGCCAGCTTGCTTCATCACTGGTACTTGGTACTATCAGCAAAGCATTTGCCATAATATTATTTCACTTCCAAGAATAAACATAAGGTTGAGGTTATGCTTGAAAACCCGACAGATTGGTATGTCATCGGCGGTTTACTCATTGGTGCCATATTCGGCGCGATTGTTCGCCAACAACGCATGTGTCTTGTAGCGGCATTTAGTTATCCCCGCTTATCAGGCGATTATCGGTACGCTATCGGTTTTGTTGCCGCAGCGCTGGTGGGTATATCAGGCACACAATTACTCGAAATTTATGACATTGTTGATATCAGTAGTGCCCCTTACCGTAACGCCACTTTAGACTGGCTAGGTGTATTACTAGGTGGCTTGGTTTTCGGTATTGGTGCCACACTGGCCGGGGGTGATGCTGCCCGTATTGTGGTACTGGCAGGACAAGGCAGTAAATCTGGTTGGATCGCTTTATTTTTCTTTGCCATCTTCGCATCAGTCGCACAGTTTGGTTTATTAGCTGAATTACGAGTAGGCTCAACTCACACTACGGCGATTGAGCTGGTGGACAGTGATGCGGGTATTGCCTCGATGCTATCTGTTTCACCTTGGATTGTCTTAGCGGTGGTGGATGTAATACTGCTAGGCCTGATCATCAAATGGAAAAAACACCTTGATATCAAGATTCTGTTAGCGGGTATAGTATTGGGCAGCACGGTTATTGCAGCCTGGTATACCACGGGCGTACTAGCCATGGATGAGTTTGATCCAAAATCACCTTCGGCGATTACCGTATCCGGTCCTATGTCACGCACAGGTACCATGATCGTCTCGGGTGAATATCCCGCGCTATCGTTTGCCATGTCATTCGTTATTGGTTTGCTTGCTATTTCTTTTGTGTTGGCAGTACTAACCCGTAAGTTCTCATTCAGTCCTGTCACCGGTTCAGCAGGTCAAATTGCATTCGGCGGTAGTTTGATGGGTATCGGCGGTACTTTTGCTTATGGTTGTAGTGTAGGACAAGGTTTTTCTGGGCTTTCCACCTTATCACTTGAATCAGTGATTGCCGTATTAAGCATGGTGGCAGGCATAAATATAGCAACCCGCTGGCTGGAAAAGCGCTAACAAACCGATAGCTGTGCATCATGAATATGCCAGCAATCAATACGCTAAATATTATCGATGCCACCGCATTGATACCGTTACATGATCGTATTATTGCTGGCTTATTTGATGAACTCGATACACCAGACACCAAAAAAAGCCATTTCTTTCACGGGCGTTTCGAAAATATCTATATAGCTGCCAACAAAATTGATTCTCTCGAGCAAGTTCTTAGTTTTATTTTAAACCAGGCGGCAGCTTTGTTGGATACAACACCACAAGCACTATCTGTTGGTTACTGGTTTAACCTCATGCAACAAGGTGATATCACCACAGCCCACTGCCATGATGATCATGATGAGCTGCTTTCCGGTACTTACTATCTACAAATGCCACCTTCATCAGGTAAACTCATCATACAACCACCACAACAAGCACCATGCACTATCGAACCTGTGGAGGGACGCCTGGTATTTTTTCATCCGGCGGTGGTACATGAGGTAACTGAGCATGAAAATACCACTGCCCGTATCAGCTTAGGTTTTAACATTGGACTCAAACATGCCTGTTAATATCGATTATCTTGCTAACCATACTCACTTTATCCCAACCCTGGCTGCTTGGCATCATGAACAATGGCAGCATCTTAATCCAGATGATTACGACATAGCCGCGCGCTGTCGCGAATATGAAATCGCAGCGCAAACAGCCTCTATCCCATTGATGCTGGTGGCTTATGAACAAAACCAACCGATGGGATCAACACGCTTAATTATGGATGATATGGAAACCCGCCCAGAACTGTTTCCTTGGTTAGCCAGTTTATTTGTTCATCCCCACTTTCGAAATCAAGGCATTGCTCGCCAACTGATTGCTCGGCTGTGTGAAGAGGCTAAACGGCTAGGTTATGAAAAATTATACTTGTTTACCGAAGATCAAGAAGCACTTTACACCCACTTAGGTTGGTGCGCCATGAGCAACGAAAATTATTACGATATGCCGGTAACCGTAATGTACTACCAGCTTTGATTAGAAAACATAAACTATTTTAGCTCTTTATAGCGAAAACAATTTGTGGTGTGATCGTTCACCATACCCACTGCTTGCATAAAAGCATAACAAATCGTTGAGCCCACAAAAGTAAATCCACGCCGCTTTAATTCTTTGGATAGGGCATCAGATATATCTGTTTTCGCGGGGATATCTTTGAGTTGTTTCCACTTATTAATGATGGGTTCACCATCAACAAATTGCCAAACAAAATGACTAAATTTGCCTTCTTGTTCTTTCAAGGCAAGAAAAGCCTTGGCATTTTTAACTGTACCTTCCACTTTCAAACGATTACGCACAATGCCTGGATCTTTTAATAGGGCATTAATTTTAGTTTTGTTATAAGCCGCAACTTTTACTGGATCAAAACGATCGAATACTTTTCGGTAATGGGCCCGCTTGCGCAAAATAGTAATCCAACTCAAACCAGCTTGCGCCCCCTCTAAAATTAACATCTCAAATAATTTGCGATCGTTATAAACCGGAACGCCCCACTCCTTATCATGATAATCCACATAGAGTGGATCGGTACCACACCATTCACAACGCTTAACGGTTTTTGTCATTATGTTTCCTTTTGCACAAACGCTGTCACAGCAGCAATAACTTGTTTATCTCTTAGAATACGGCGATGGCCTAAACCTTGAGTATATAATGTTTGTGCGTCAGATACTCCTGACAGCTGCTGACCATATCTAATGGGTACAGCCTTATCATCTTCATCGTGTATCACCAATAAATCACCAGACCAGTCTCGTAAATTATCATCTGCATCAAGTCTGGATAAAATATCTTTACCGAATTCGTTGGTTAACTTAGCTCTAAAACGCATCATGACGTTATCGCTAATGGCTAAGGTTTGCTGAAAGCCATCGAATAAGTACTGTAGTACTGTTGGACAACTAATCGCAACCAAACGTTGAACAGGTAGTTGATACTGTCTAATGGCTAATGCGGTAACCATGCCACCAAATGAATGGGTAACCAGCGCCTTAGGCGTAGAGTTTTGTTGAATAATTTGTTGTACGACTGCTGCAATTTCAAAAATAGTGGTGCTCTTGCCATCAGAGCGGCCGTGCCCAGGCGCATCAAAACTTATCACTCGATAGCCTTGTTGTGACAAAGCCTCAGCAAACGCGCCTAATTGCGGACCACGCCCACTCCAACCATGTACCAGCAAAACCCAAGGCTGGTCAGGTTTGCCCCACTCATATAACTGCACATTACCTGTAGCCGTTGTTAAAGTTGATAACGTTGCTTGTTGACGCCATGCAACTTCGCGTTTGGGTTCTTTAAAGCGCGGACTGGTAAACCAAATTTTATAAGCCAGATGTGCAGCCAAACTAGGTGCTAAAAAACTCAGCAGCCTAAAACTATAACGTATCATATTATTCAACCAGACTGTTTTTCTATCCATGTTTATACAATATAACTGGTCATACTTTTAACAACGAGAAATAAGGCACTAAAGAAACAAATAATTAAAACAATCGGTCGAGTAAACTGCTCATTTAAACGCTTAGCAATAGGTTGCGCTAAAATAAAACCCAAAATAAACCCTGGCATCAACATGAATCCTTGTTTTATTTCATTCACCCCAAACTGATAGTAAACATGTAATACACCAATCATCAATATGGATGAAAGAAAGTATAAGAAACCCAATGTAGCTCGAATAGTACGCACGTCATGATACTGATAAAGCAAAGCTAAAACGGGTGCTCCAATAGCCGCAATCGTCCCCATAATACCGGAAACAAGCCCTGCCATTAATAAGCCGGTCATGTTGAAATGAATCCGAAATTTAAAATAACTCAACACAACCGCAACGATAATAAGTACACCAAACAACATCCCAACAAGTTGCATCGGTATATGATTCAGTACAGCAACCCCGATAAATATACCGACAACCAAACCAGAAACTAACCAATGGAGCTTTGTTGTATCAATGTGGTGTCGCCCCTGTATAGTCATAAGTAATGACAATGCGATACTGCCAAAAATGACAGGGCCTGGAATATAGTTTAAATCTATTAAAGCTAATAACGGTACAATAACTAACCCAACCCCTAAACCGGTAGAAGCTTGCAAGATAGAGCCAGCCATTATGATCAGGCTCGCAATCACGAGATTTAGTAACAATACACTCATGGAGGATAAGCCTAGCACAGACGGTTAACAGGCAGTGTATTGAGATAAAGGAGAATGGCTTAGGCTAATCGGCGCTACTACTCGGTTAATGGAATAGTAGCGCCTAGCTCCACTCACATAGCCTAGACCAGTAACGGATGAGGGGTATGAATAGTTTGAAGTATGGACTAATACAACTCGTTTTCTACTTACAAAACAATCGCTTTATCCGTTTTGCTGAATTTGGTAAATGGTTTCCAATGAAAACGTGACCAAATCGCCAAATTGCGTTAACTCGTAGGACAACAATAACAAAATTATCGTCGCATTAACACATGTAACAATTACTTCAATTGATTGTAATACGCTGCAAGATTAGCTAAGTCCTGATCTGATAAACCTTTAACCATTGCACCCATTATGGGATCAGGTCGTTTCCCCGTTTGAAAATCTCGCATTTGTTTTAATAAATAGGCTTCTTTCTGTCCAGCAAGATTAGGATATAAAGGGTTAGCACTAATACCTGCCTGCCCATGACAACTGACACAGCGCGCTGCGGCATGTTTACCTTGCTCTACATCTGCTGCATACACTAATAAAGGGCTCAATAATAAAACGATACTCAGAGCTGGACGACGCATAATTATTCTCCTTATTCGTGTTTACGTGCCGTCACTGTAAAGTGCTACAACTGAATCTAAACTGAACCATAGACACTCACTGGTGCACCAAAATGGTATGTTCGGTGCATTCGCCCAAACAGCTATGTTACCATCCTCTATTAGTAACAATTATTTCACGCGGTTATTCATGCAAGACTACCAACAACGCTTTGATTATGAGTACAACGAAAAAGAAAGAACTCGTCTCGAAAACGATCAAACACTCTTAGCAAAGCTTACGCAAATAGAATCAGGCCAAGACATACCGTCGTTAGAGCGGTTCGCAAAAGCCTATCTAGGCTTATACCTTGATATGGATAACTGTATTATTCCAGCACAGCGTATTCAAATTCTGGCTAACCCTCAATTAGCCGCAGCCATAGAGCAAGGTTTTAAAGCTGTACTGAATCAAACCGCCTTACCTAACGCGAAACAATTTGCTGACTCCATGTTAGATGAAGAACCTTTTGCCATTGGTTATATATTGCTAACAGCGATGGACCAATTTGTTGGTGATCAAGTTGATAAAATAGAGGCTTTACCAGAGGACACGTTAATCGCGGCGGTATGTAGCCACTACGCTTATAAAATAGAAATGCCAAATAAATGGTTAAGCCATGCTATTGAACACCGGCAAACCACTATTGCTAACGCCCTTAAAACATTCTGGCAACAATTGGCCCAACGACATACCGATCACTTACCTGGGTTACTGCATATTATCGAAGATAGGAATAACGACCTCATTACACAACAAGTTGTACTACCTATTTTATCTACCTGGACTAATTGTCGTAAATCTACTTTGCGGGTTTTACTGCGGGCTGCGATTCGAACGGGAAATCACGCCGCGCTGTTACCCATATGTGAAAGTGCTTTAGACACTTGGAACACTACTGAGCCTAATCGTTATATG
>CAZPAE010000124.1:0-7158 GCA_964584455.1 uncultured Thioalkalispiraceae bacterium | reverse complement strand
CATACTTGGAACGTCACGCCGGCTTCTTTGGCAATTTCTATTTGTTCTTCCAGCGAGGACATATTGCCTTTCATCACATGATTAAATAATTTTCGCCCTATGCCACCAAAAGACATTTTTGATGGTGCTAAATCTCGACTGCTACCGGGTAACATTAGATTAATCATCTTATGCATGAAAGGTTTACCTTTAATCTTCTTACCTTTTTTGATCACACTACACCCCCAAAAAGTAAAAAAGATAGAAACATCCATTCCCATTCCGACAGCCCCATTCGCCATAATAAATGCAGCCATTGCCTTATCAAAATCACTTGATAATAAGATGATGGATACTTTATCTTGCGGCATCACACGCTTTAGCTCAGAAATTTGTGTTTCTAATTCTGATACCCTAGTCAATAAATCCTTCTCACTATATTTACTCGGTTCGATCACGGCATTCATTATTGTTCTCCTATATGAATTTAATCAGTACCCACACCGCCCTTAACGTGATAAAAGTTACTTACATTAGAATATGCATGGATAATGATATTTAGCATATAAAAACAATAGGTCATTTTGAATGGATACAATAACTATTTATTGTTAGTTAGACTAACTAACAATCTACCGGTACGAGGTAATCGACTTGGATTATTTAAATGTTTTAGCATTGCAAGATGTCATGCAGGTATTCGAACAAAAAATAAATCTTGCATTGCGCTACGCCGGGTTGCGTTTACCCTTATTCAAAGCAATGGACTTCTTGGAAAAATCAGGCAAGATTACCGTGTCTGATTTAAGCCGCCAACTCAATGTCAGCCGAGCAACAACCAGTACGCTAGTCAATGAGCTGTTAAGAGCAGGGATTGTAGAAACCACTGAAAATCAATCAGACAAACGTTCTTTTTATGTACGACTCACCGAGTCAGGT
This sequence comes from uncultured Thioalkalispiraceae bacterium, assembly GCA_964584455.1. Classification (GTDB taxonomy): domain Bacteria; phylum Pseudomonadota; class Gammaproteobacteria; order UBA6429; family Thiohalophilaceae; genus CAZPAE01. The sequence continues at coordinate 6,240 of CAZPAE010000124.1, read as the reverse complement.
GCAAGACGTCTCATGTTGGCACGCAAAGAAGTGTTTATTGTTAGCAAAAGTATTTCACAACAATTTGATGATGACATGATTCAAGCGGTGAATACCTTTTGTCGCACGGTACGGCAACAAAAGTAAATGTCGTCATCACCACCCAGCGAGTGGGTTTTGTACAAATAAAGTGATTATTCTTCGAACAATGCCGTAATCGGCACTTTTAGTGTCTTGGCGATCTTTTCAATGTTATCAACACTCACATTACGCTCTGCTCGCTCGATATCGCCAATATAGGTTCGATGCAGGCCACACCGATCGGCCAATTCTTCTTGTGACCAGCCCTTTTCTGAACGTAACTCCCTGATATGTTGTGCGAGTATGTCGCGTGCCCGTTTTGCCATACCGTTATTGGGCCTGATAGATGCTAATGAGTCGACAGTAAATAAGTGGACAGACTATAAGTGGCGTTCTATACTTTCCAGAATCCAAGGAATGGGGGGGATACATGCTCACAATCGATCGAAAACCTGGTCAATCACTTCATATTTGGTTGGACGATCATGTCGATCGCAACTCACCTATTGGGGAGTTCTTTCAACAAGGCCCTATTGAGATACAAATACAGCGTATTCTGCCACAAGGCGTTCGCCTACGTCTCGAACTTGATCCTCGCCTCCAGGTACTAGAAGCGGCTTGGATAGGCTCAGAGAACCTGACAGACGAGATAATCACCAGCCCATTGCGCAAACAGTTAAAGCGCAAGCTGCGCCTGTTACGTCTAATGCACCAATGGGATATGGCCGCATTATCCCGCGCCTCAGGGCTATCTCTGACCACAGTGACAGCAGCGGAAGAAGGCACCGGCATCATTCGTATTGATGACTTAGATGCTTTGGCAAAAGCCTTCTCAGTGCCAGTTCGGACACTTCTGGACCCTTCAGCACAAGAAGAAGAACAGCAGGTATTAGCTGCACTACTCCAACTCTAGCCGCGGTAAGGAAGCAAAGGTTAGTCTTGGTATACCTGCCAATAAAGGGATTTGCCCCAGTCCGCTCGCTGTGCACGATTGGTAGCGGCGTTCTCGCCGCTACATTTTTAATTGTGGCAACAAACAAAAAAAGGGCGGCTATTATCTAACGTAATAGCCGCTAACTGGTTATGACGAGGCATTACCTAAAATCTGCGAGCATTTCTGGCTTAACTCATGAGAGCGCTTTTCATCGATCAGTAAATCAACCAAGCGTCGACAACGTTGTACCGCCTCTTCAAGAGCCGACATTTCATCTGGCGTTTCAGTTAGAATTTTTACAACACTTTTTGCATTTTCTCCCAATACTAAAATCGCGGCATCAATTAACTTAGCACGCAGTGAGGGTCTTCTAACGGTAGAACGTGGCTCCAATGATATAGGCGACATGATTTGCCAGTCTTGATTATTGGCACGAATGAAACCGTGCATCGCCAAAATTTCAAGCGCTTGCTCTAATTTATCGAAGCTAATTGCTTTCTCATGCAAACTGCCTACATTAGAACGCCCGTCAACTAAAATTAACGCTAAACGTAACCGGCGATCTAGGGTAACGGAGCGATCAGTAATCGCTTTAATGCCTTGGTTAGTTTTGGAAAAAACAATAGAGGTATCCATGAGTCATGTACCCCTTTATTATTGATTAAGCACTAAAATAATTTTTTTAATTAAAAACACGGTGAGTACAACATAGATCGCCCCCAAGAGGAATATAACCGCAACCACTAGGTGCAATGTTTCTGCAGACAATCTTCCTACTAAAGGTAATGCGATATAACCCACCGCAAAAAGCAGAATTAGTCCCGCTAGATTGCGCCAATGCCGACCAACAAGACCACCGGGAATATGTTTTTTAATCGAAAAAATCATCCACAATGCATACAACATGATCAAGACAGCGATGATCGTTATAACTAACGTCACACTCATTACTTGACCTCCTGATATTTCAAAACTTGTATTAAATGGATAAAGCCGTGCTATCTTTCATGCTAAGTGAACGATGTAATCCGAAATAGTCTAGTCAAAACGTCTTTGATAATATGTGCGAATAGTTACATAAGTAAAGATAATCTCTAGGATGACTATTTTGAGTCGAATAACCAGCGATACTTTGCCAAATAATACCCACACCGGTATAGTCCCGACTCTGCTATTGTGACACGTTGTAATGATTTTACTTGATTACAGTCTTAGCCAAATTTTATTGGTGGGTTTACTTTTTATCTGGACGGGTTTTGTTCGTACTGGGCTGGGCTTTGGTGGTGCCGCACTCGGTTTACCTCTATTATTATTTATCGATGACAGACCATTAATTTGGTTACCCATCATCGGTATGCATTTATTGTTCTTTTCTGCCTTAACACTCAGCAAACGCTTACACGATGTAGACTGGCGCTACCTAAAACAATCAAGTGCTTATATTCTTCCTGCCGCTATTATTGGGGTACTTGGCCTAATCAGTTTACCCAATCAATTATTGGTTATCTTCATCTACAGCATTACTTTATTCTATGCCATCACCTGGCTATTCAACTGGTCGATACACAGCGATAGCCCCTTTATCGATAAGTTACTACTCACTTTTGGCGGTTACGTAGCAGGCACCTCATTAACCGGGGCACCGCTGATTGTCGCCGTTTATATGCGCAACATTGCCATGGCACAACTACGTAATACTTTATTCGTATTATGGTTCATTCTTGTGACCATAAAAATGTTTACTTTTGTTTTACTGGATATCGACCTGCATATTCTATCTGCATTAAGTTTACTACCTGTCGCAGCAATTGGTCATATACTTGGCTTGAAAGTGCATGATGCCATTTTACAAAATGATCAAACATTTAAACGCGTTATCGGCGGTATATTAATGTTAATCTGCGTGTTAGGCTTTTTTATCCACCTAACTTAGTTGATAACATTCCCTTGATAAAGAATGAAGGATACTTATAGTTTACTAGAACGGATAACCATCAGTTTTTCGATTTGCATATCTTCAAAGGTATAAGGAATACCACCAACACCTAAGCCTGATTGGCGTAGGCCTGCAAATGGCATCCAATCAACACGAAACGCAGTATGGTCATTGACCATCACAGCACTCGCATCTAGCTGTCGATAGGCATGTAGCGCCGTATCAATGTCGCGACTAAACACCGCTGCCTGAAAAGCAAAAGGCAATGCATTAGCTCGTGCCACTGCGGTATCTATGTCATCGTAGCTATAAACACAGATAACCGGTCCAAATATTTCTTTAGCTGAGACTTGCACATCATCTGGTGGATCAAACAATACTGTTGGCTGATAACAATTACCCAGTGCTTCACCACCTGTTAGTAACTCAGCCCCTTTGTCTACCGCCTCTTTGACCCACTGATCAACACGCTCTACTTCTCGCGGCCTAATTAATGGCCCCACTTCGGTTTGCTCATGAGTAGGATCACCCACCTTCTGTTGTTTTGCTAACTGAGCAAGTCGCTCAGCCACTTCACGCGCAATAGATTGCTCACAATAAACCCGCTGTACCGATACACATACTTGCCCCGCATGATAAAACCCACCCTTCGCAATAAGCGGTAAAGCATCATCTAAATCGGCATCGGCCGCCATAATAACAGGGGCAGCACCACCATGTTCTAAGGCACAGCGTGCACCTGGTGCTAACCGACTGCGTAGCATCCAGCCTACCGCAGCACTACCAATAAAACTAAAGAAACCCACTCGCTCATCGGTCACTAACTTTGTTGCCACATCCAGATCAGCAACCACTAATGCCTGGCACCATTCTTTCGGTAGACCGGCCTCATGTAACAACGAAACGAAACGGTAACACGAAAGCGGAGTATCTTCTGCAGGCTTAACAATAACTGGGCACCCGCTGGCAATAGCAGGCCCAACTTGATGCACAATTAAGTTTAAAGGATGATTAAATGCGCTAACCGCAACGACGACACCAATCGGCTCTTTACGCGTCATCGCCAAACGTTGCTGCGATGCCGCGTTAATACCCATGGGAATTTCATGTCCCGCATTATTACGGATACATTCGATACAATTGTGAATACCATCAATAGCACGTGCCACTTCAACCCGTGAGTCCATCAACGGTTTACCACCCTCACGAGCCGCCTCTAGTGCTAAGCCATCCTGTCTAGCTTGCATTAATTCAGCCGTCTTTTGCAAAATCTCAATACGTTGTGCCGCCGATAACCACTTAGAACGATCAGTAAACAAACCATGTGCAGTACTCAATGCTTGTTCTACTGCATCTGCATTGGCAATATCTAATGTACCAATAGGGCTCTCATCATAAGGTGCTGTAACCGTTAACTTCTCTTTACTTGCTTTAACACCGAGAATAAGCAGCGGATAATGCAAACTCAAAATAAATTTCCTCTAACTATTATTCATTATTAAATTGGGCACGCAATATCACCCAAGCGTTTCGTCAGCAATGCATTCTCACGATAATCGATGGGTACAACCACCAAACTAGGCCCTGCTTCGGCAAATGATGCTTTTAATGTAGAAACCAAATCACTGCTATTTTCAACCCAGTGGCCATTCCAACCAAATGCTTTTGCTAGCGCCATCCAATCAGGATTACCAAATGATAAATCGGTATGATGTCCAAACTCGTTGGTTTGCTTCCAAGCAATGAGACCATAACTTTTATCTTCCCATACCATCACCGTTATATTCACATTTAATCGTTTGGCTGTTTCCATTTCCTGTACATTCATTAAGAAACCAGCATCACCACAAATCGCTAAGATGTTCCGATCAGGATAAACTAAGCCAGCCGCTATCGCGCCTGGCAAGGCAAACCCCATAGAACAAAAACCATTGGGAATTAAACATGTATTGGGTTCATGACATTGATAATGCCGGGCAATCCACATCTTATGAGCGCCTACATCAGACAATAGAATATCTGAACTCCCCATCGCCTCACGCGCATCCCATAACACTTTTTGGGGCCGGATACTGCCCTTAGTATCATCATCTTTATACTCTGATAACTCTGCTTGCATGTCGCGCCGAGTTGCCGCTTGCTGGGTGAAATCAAAATCGGTGTCGCCATTTTTGTCTAGCAACCCATTTAGCATCCATAAGGTATGTGCTAAATCACCAACTACTTCAGTACTAGGATGATAATACTCATCAATCTCAGCGGGTAGAAAATCAATGTGGATGACATTTTTATCTTTGGCTTTATTCCATAATAACGGGTGATACTCCACCATATCGTAGCCAAGTGTAATCACTAAATCAGCAGCATCGAGTGCACAGGCCACCACATCTTTTGCTTGTAAACCAATAGTGTAAAGACAGTAATCGGCATCCATATCCACACAGCCTTTTGCCATGAAAGTGCTAATAACACCAATCCCTGTCTTCTCACACAGTAAACGTAGTTGCTTACTAGCACGCTTACGAATACAACCATTGCCAGCAATGATAATGGGGCGTTTAGCATTCATTATTTTTTCAAATGCCTGCCCGACAATTTTCTCATCAGCCACTGGTCGACGAAAACGATATGGCTTTAGTGGTTGAGTATCGGTTTCAAGCTTTGCAATATCCTCTGGTAACTCGATATGACAGGCACCGGGTTTTTCTGTACGTGCTAAGCGAATAGCTTTACGTGTCATTTCAGGAATATTATCGGGATGAAGAACCGTGTGTGCCCATTTTGTCACAGGCTCAAACATCGCAACCACATCCATCACCTGGTGCGACTCTTTATGTAATCGGGTAGAGGCTCCCTGACCGGTTAACACCAACATTGGCGAGCGGTCCATATTAGAATCAGCAACACCTGTTATTAAGTTTGTTGCCCCAGGCCCTAGTGTGCCCAAACAACCAGCTGGGTTGCCCGTTAACCGCCCATAAACTTCAGCCATGAACGCGGCGCCTTGCTCGTGTCTTGTTAAGATAAACTTAATCTGTTCAGACTTTTCTAATGAAATCATAAAATCGGCGTTTTCTTCGCCTGGCACGCCAAAGATATACTCAATACCTTCTTCCTCAAGACACTTTACAAACAGATCAGACGCTTTCATTGATTGGCTCCGTTTTCAATATTGCTCATTGAACAACTATAGGACTGTGGTGCAAATTAAATAGTTCATTTCGGCACGAACGAGAAAAAATAAAGTGGTTATTGGTTCGTATGGATTACTAAATATATAGCATAGTCGTTGAGCCAAAAAAGTAAATTT
>CAZPAE010000123.1:0-7167 GCA_964584455.1 uncultured Thioalkalispiraceae bacterium | reverse complement strand
TTGGTAACTGGTTAACCGCCCGAGGAAAGCGAGACGATATTATCCTGGCTTCCAAAGTATGCGGCCCGGGCGCTAATTGGCTACCCCATATTCGTCACGGTGAAACCCGCCTCAATAAAAAACATATTGAGGCAGCGATTGATACCAGCTTAAAACGACTACAAACAGACTACCTGGATCTTTATCAATTACATTGGCCTGATCGAAAAACCAACTTTTTTGGGCAATTAGGTTATACCCACCAACCCGATGACCAGCCCATTCCCATCGATGAAACCCTTGAGGCACTACACTCACTGGTACAATCAGGTCGAGTACGGCATGTGGGTTTATCTAATGAAACACCCTGGGGCGTGATGCAATTTTTAAATGCTAGCCATCAATGTAACTATCCTCGCGTTGTTAGCGTGCAAAACCCTTATAGCTTGCTAAACCGTAGTTTTGAGGTAGGCCTTGCCGAAGTGGCAATACGTGAACAAACCGGATTATTAGCTTATTCACCATTAGGCTTCGGCGTGTTATCTGGCAAATATCTGAATCAGCAAAAACCAGCCAACGCCCGCTTAACACTACATCCTGATTATGATCGTTACAGCAATGAAGAGGCAACGACGGCAACACAATTATATGTTAATTTAGCCCATGAGCACGGACTCGATCCAGCCCAAATGGCTTTGGCCTATATTAATTCGCGCCCATTCGTGACAGCAAACATTATTGGTGCAACAACCATGGCACAACTTGAGAATAATATTGCGAGTATTGATCTTAACCTTAGCGAAGAGATACTCGCTGGGATTGAAGCAATTCATACACGTTACCCAAACCCTAGCCCTTAGTTAGTCGTTATATCGGAGGAAATATGCAAGATTGTCTATTTTGCAAAATTGTCAGTGGCGAATTGAAAACAGACTTCATTTATGAAGACGATGATGTGGTGGCATTTAATGATATTAGCCCCAAAGCACCGCACCATTTTTTATGTATTCCCAAACAACACATCAGCACGATTAATGACATCACTCCAGAGCAAGGCCCAATTATTGGCAAAATGATCTTAGCTGCGCAACACATATGCAAGGAACGGGGAATAGCCGACGATGGTTATCGCTTAGTAATGAATTGCAATGCTGATGGTGGACAAACTGTCTTTCATATCCACCTACATGTGTTAGCCGGTCGCCAAATGCAGTGGCCACCTGGCTAAGCACGATTAATCAAGTCTTGCGCCATCACCTGTATACCCCCATTGAGTACATTTGCTTGGAAACCACGTTGTACCAATAAGAATGCGGCTGCACTGCTTCGGCGCCCAGTGCTGCAATAGCAAATATACTGTTGGTCTTTATCCAGTTCACCTAACCGTATACGCATTTCATGCAATGGGATGTTAATGGCTTTGGCAAGATGATTATGGGCAAATTCCTTAGCATGACGCACATCCAACCAGATGGCTCCTTTATTAATTTGCTCACGGGCATCATCTGGGGAAATACGATCAACCAAGGGGTCTTTTAATAACTCATTAAAGTTGGCTTTAGACAAACGCATGAGCATGCCATCGGTTTTCATGGTGACACTGGCATTGCGCATCACACCAGACACCAGTGCTTCTTCACCAAAACTGGCGCCCGGCCCAAGACTCGCTAACTCAACAACGCGGGTGACCCTGGCCTCACCTTCAGTGAGTACATAATAATAATCACCTGGCTCACCTTGCTGTACAATCACATCGTCTTCTTCGACTAAGATGGTTTCCATTTTTTCTAATAGCGCTTTTATATTAGCCGGCGGCATATTTTTAAATGCCATGATATGACGCATTTTGCGGATCCAGCTGCGATCTTCATCAGCAGGTACCGTATGTTTGGGCATCACCGACTCGACTGATACGGTTTCAGCAGCTTGATCAGAGGACACTGTGGCTGGCTCCTGATGTTCTTCTGCTACAGGTGTTGATGATGTATCTGGTGCGGGTTCTGCCTCTGAGTTAGCTTCTTGTTCAGCCTCTTCCGAAGCAGCCATCTGATCCCACATCATCATATAATCTAAGACGCTATTATCAATACGTATAATTTCTACCCGGCTCATTGCGGTACAAGAAATTTGTCTTGGCTGGCTATCATCAATAGGGAAAATAGCCTCAGCATGTCGATGCGTAAAAAGCCTGTCGACTTTACCATCTGAGGAACTTAGTTGGACATCACCCTCCAACAAATAAATCATTTGATTATCGATATCGCCTTCACGAAATAAGCTAGCGCCAATGGGGAATCGCTCGCAATAGGCTAAAGCGACTAATTCTTCGAGTCGTTCTTGCGATAAGTTAGATAAGGGTTCAAGTTGTTTTAATCGTTCAACACTTACGGGTTTTGAGTCTGCCATGTATTATTATTACCACATAAATTATAGTGCAAATGAAGTTTAACACTATTAACGCTGAAATTCAGAAACGGAACTGTGAAAAAACTCTCAATTCCAATTTTGTATTAAGTTTTTTATCGAAAAGACGATAACAACATTATTAACTCATAATATTACTTAGCCAAGCATAATCAATAATTAATCAGATTGTTATTGTGATGCAATAACGAGCGATATCGCTTTTTATACGGCTGAAATATGATATGAGTATAGTACTAAAGAGCGTAACGCTAGAGAGACAGCGCGCATAAACACTCAATAATATAAAGGATAATGATCATGTCGTTCGGTGACTTGATCCTTACGCTTCTGACAAAACAGAAGATAACGTTTGAAAAATTAGACGCACCCGACGCCGTCAGCTTAAAAGAAGACTGGTTAGCTCAAACCGTCCCATTAGGCAGCGTCAGCCGTGTATCCATTTTACAAGATAAAGAACTCTTGGTCTTAGCACTTTATCCTGCGACACATATTCTTAATCTAGAAGATTTACAAAATACCCTGCATCGTCAATTCTCATTTTTAGAAACCGAATCTATCACCAATGTTTTAAATAGCAATTTAAAGCAACCCGGCTTCAGTGTAGATAAGGGACACGGCATCCAAATCATTATTGATGAAGAACTCAGTAACCAAGACTATATCCATTTTGAGTCGCCGCAGGGTTGTTCTGTACTACGTATGAAAAGCTCAGATGTGGAACAGCTATCAACCGATGTTTTATTAGGGAGTCGCTTCTCACGTCCTCATGAAGCCAAACAAATGGCGACTAAACCCAAGATTAACCTTAAGCAACGGTTAGAAAAAATCGATCGCTTACCGGCAATGCCAGATATGCCAAGTAAAATTTTGGCACTGCGAAATAACCCGAATAGCACCGTTGACGAGTTAGTTGAAATCGTTGAAGAAGACATTTCCCTGTCATCGCAAATTATTCGTTACTCAAACTCAGCGATGTTTACCTTGAATGAGCCCATCACGTCCTTAAAAGATGCCATTTTCCGGGTATTAGGTTATGACACGGTTTTACATTTATCATTAGGCTATGCGCTGGGTAGAGTATTTAAACTACCTGAGGCAGGCCCGCTAGGCCATGAGCGATTTTGGCAACATTCAACCTATAGTGCTGCGTTGGTACAGCATTTAGCTAATGCTATGCCTAAACAACAACGCCCTACCGCTGGTTTAGCTTACTTAGCCGGCTTATTACATGATATTGGTTTTCTGGTGCTCAACTTATTTTTTAAGAACGAGCATGCTTGGTTAAATAAAATGATGGCGGCAAACCCAGACAAATCCGCCATAGAAATGGAACAACAATTACTCGGCATTGGCCACAACGAGTTAGGTCATTGGTTAATGACCTCTTGGGAAATGCCAGAAGAGCTCACCATCACAGTCCAACAACACCATAATCTTAATTACGATGGCCCACACGCAACTTATGCCTTATTAGTCAATTTGTCTGAGCGCTTATTGGCAATGCATGGCATGTCTGATTCAGATACCGATGAGATCCCAGCAGAACTGCTTGAACGATTACATCTAAATGAGGAAGACGTATTTGAAATTACGGATAAAGTATTACAGGGTCGCGATACATTCAAGGAAATGGCTGTCGCCGTTTCGGCTTAATCGGGTTAAGCGTTATACGCGCAACCCTCCCAAGCGCTTCATAGCCTGCTTACGGTGCCAATTCACCCCTAAAATAAATCCTATCAGGCTAATGACAATAAATAGCAGTATAAAACCCACGTAATGCTTATTAGACCGACCATATTGCTGCTGCTGGATGTGTATGGTAGCGCGCAGCTCATTATTCACTTTACTTAAAGCCTCAATTTCTTCCACTAAAGCTTGATTGCTCGTCTTGGCTGTTTTCGCTAATTCATCATGCGCATCAACTTGAGATTTGAGCTGCTGAAACTTTTTCTGTATTACTTTGAGCTCTAATACCGCCGGTGGATTTTCTGAGGCATAGGTATCTTTTATCCAGCCTTCTAGCCCATTTTTGGTTCTTACCCTTAAATACTGGCCGCTGCGATCCAACACATCTAATTGCGCGCCTGTCACAACCACACCTATGGGCGCAACAGCATTAGTCGGTTCACTGCGCACACCTACTCTGAGTGTGTCTTTGATAAACACCGTTTCAGCAGCAGCTTCAAATGACAGTAATAAAGCGATTAAACCGCAAATCGTATAGCGTGGCATGGCTCTTTAAATATCCTTGGGTAATACGCATTTCTATGCGTATTTATCGGCAAAAACCTTACCGACTTTACCCACCTATACTGCCAAATCCAGCTTAAAACCCATATAACTAAGGGTCAATAAACACATTATCTAAATCCAAATAGATAATTTGATCCAGTATAACGATTCCCAGTGCCGTTAACGATAAACCTAAACAGGGACCGCGAATACAGAAACCATTATTAGGTTCAAAAAGCGCACCATGCATCGTGCATTGTATAAATCGATGCTCTGCGTCAAAAAACTGATTAGGTGCCCAATCCATATTCACGCCTAGATGGGGACAACGGTTCTGATAAGCGTAAAACTGTCCCTGCCAGTTCAAAACAAACCCAGCCACCTCTAACTCACCCAGTTCGAGTTGAAAACTATGGGTTTGCCCTAAGGCTAATTCGTTAACCTCACAAATTTTGAAAAACTGTGCTGAATCAACCATATTTTAGGCACCAATATGCACAATCACATCCCTGGTCGATTTGACATGCCGATGTTCCCACAAATAAATCCCCTGCCAGGTACCCAAAACAAGCTGATATTGATGAATAGGGATCGAAAGTGAACAGGCTGTCAGTGCCGATTTGATATGTGCAGGCATATCATCAGGTCCTTCCAAAGTATGTGTATAGATTGGGTCATTTTCAGGCACAAGACGATTCAACCAGGTTTCAAGATCATGCCTGGCCGATGGGTCCGCATTTTCTTGGATCAACAAGCTTGCTGATGTATGTCGAATGAATAATGTACACAACCCTGTTTCCATGTTTGCTTCTGCCACCAAATTTTCAACTTGGTCAGTGAATAAATGCAGGCCTTGGTTTGCCACATGTAGTTTAATTACTTTTATCATTGCTCTAATTCTACGATCTGTATCTGATACTGTATTTTAAGGGGTTTTTTCACTTTTTTTGATAAAAAAATTGTATTTTCTGCGTAACTTACCTTATTATTAGCCTATTGTAACAAAATGACATTGTTGCATTTTATACCTTAAATCACGGTATATTGTGATTGAGGCCCAATTTGAAATGGAACAACATTAAAATCACCTAACCAATCATTACTTTAGGAGTATTGGAATGGCAACAAAGAAAAAAGCGAAGAAAAAAACGGTAAAGAAGAAGGCAGCAGGCCCAACTATCCGCGGCATTAAAGATCCTATGACCAAATCTCAGCTTTACACCGAGATTGCTGAAAGAACTGAATTAAAGAAAAAAGACGTTGTCGCTGTCTTTGATGAACTGACCAATATTATCAATGGACACGTCAAGCGTAATGCTGCTGGTACCTTTACCTTACCTGGCCTTTGTAAAGTAAAAGTGGTACGTAAACCAGCAACACGTGCCCGCAAAGGTATTAACCCATTCACTGGTGAACCTACCATCTTTAAGGCAAAACCAGCTCGTAATGTGGTTAAAATCTTAGCCCTTAAAGCACTTAAAGAGATGGTTAACTAATTCCATCTACCGGCACGGGGCCTCACGGCCCCGTTCCACATAAGCTCGACATTTCCTCCACATGGGCTATTTCTAGATCAATCGCTTTACCCTGTTTTTCACGTATTTGCTCATAACGTGCTTGTTTAGAGAATTGCCGCGTCATCACCGTTCGCAAGCCAACCGTATTCGCGCCAACAAATTCATTACTTCCGCCATCACCGACATATAAGCTACTTGATACCTCCGCCTGCATATTGGATAACGCATATTGATAAATTTGGGGATCGGGTTTTTGTAGCCCACATTCACAACTAAAAACGGCAAAATCAAACAATACTGCTAAAGGCGAATTGGACCATGCAGCCACCTCGGCAGTAGACGCATTAGAAATTAGGCATAATCGAATTTCTTGCTCACGCAAGGTACGTAAAGCTTGCAATACATCCGACCGCGGATAATGTAATGCATGATCAAATCGAGATTGACGTTCCTGTGCAGCTTGAATAATAAGATGGTCAGAAATACTGGGGTCCACGGAATGAGCCAAAACACGTAGTACGTCTTCATGCACGGTCGGCTGGCAAATATCATGATGCTCACTAAAACAGGCATCATTCCATACCTCATGCTCAAGACCCAAAATATCTGCAGTAAAACGCCCAACTGAAACGGGTACTTCGCCAACACTGACTAAGGTGTTGAAAAGATCGAAAAAAATAGTGCGAACCAGCAAACTAACGCAACCTCGTCTAGCAAGAGAATAAAAAAGCTCTTAACTAAAACCGCAGTAGAATACCGACATAAACGCTGGAATTCACCTCTAATTCCACATCATTATCAAGTTCAACTTCTATTTTACGATAACCGACTAAAACACTGGTTTGCTCTGATAATTCATAGTCAAGCTTCACACCATAATCGGTAAATGCCTCCGCATCTAAGAATGAGATAACACCCGGCGCGCCATAATAGTGAAAACCCAGCCCGATACCACCAAATGAATCAGGTATAAATAATAGCTCTATACCAATGGTTATCGCTGCCGCATCAG
>CAZPAE010000122.1:0-7179 GCA_964584455.1 uncultured Thioalkalispiraceae bacterium | reverse complement strand
GAGGACAAAAGGTTGATCATCTACTTTTATGTTTTGACCAATGTTTATCTTTGCGGTAGCCATTAAATCACCCCCTTGATATTGAAACGATTGAAAAATGTGATCTGAGTTTCATCATTCCAGTGTGAATTGATATCAATCATGCAATATCCTCTTAAAATCATGTTACAAATAATTGATAGCGAATGTTTACCAAACACATTGCTCATAACTTGACCCCATGACAAACCATCAAACTCAATGATAAATTTTCTTACTCGCTCAACTTCGCACAACGACACACAAGTTCTTCCATGTCTCAGCAGGAACTTACAATTACTTAATCTTGGTTCCTTGTTAATTTCACTTTCGGTTAATAACTCATACTCAAACCCATAAATTGGCAACAACTTTGATAACACTTCTGTGCGGTCTATAATTTCCTGATCATTTGCTGCATCATCTGTTTTTACTTCCTTAAAAACCTTCCTAACATTTGTTCTAATGTATAAGTCTGGATAATGCGTCTTTAACTCACCATGACAAAAATATGAAATCTTTGCATACTGCTCATTTATCTCAGATACAGAACTGTTAGCATCATGTAGGCAAAACGCCCTTTCTTCTAAATGGGACTCTAATTGATGCATACGACCACTTTTGAAACCCGGATGCTTATACGTAACTCTGGCCTTTGATCGAGAAACACAATCTCTTACTCGCAGTTTTCCACCACTCGGAAATTCAATAACCACTCCTGATATCATTTCATTTCCTCCAAAATTATTTTCAGTCAACACACCTACTTTTTTTACAGCACGACATAACGCATTTTTAGTGTTCACAATGAACCCTCCAACGTTGATAAATTTGCTTAAAACAGTAAATTTCGAGTAAGGCAGGCCCCAAGCCCCAAAATGGGACTTGATCCAGAACTGAATAGGAGGCAAACTGAGAGTTACGAGCTTTCGGATAGCCAGGGCAATTGCCCTTTTCCTATTCGATGCCAAAAGGCAGGTTCTTTCGGGACCTGCCTTTTTTATTTACCTTTATTTTTGTTAATATTCATAACATCCTCCATTGTTGTATTTATCTTCATCTAACAAAAAAGCAATCACCTGAACTTCTCTTGCAGACAAGTTAGAAACTCGTTCTGCCATAAGGTGTACTAAATGATAAGTTTCAGGTGACGAGTCATTCGGTATTTTCACAATTTGGTTTGAACGTTCTGCAGCCAATCGCAACTTGGCTTGTTGTGGCTGGGTCAGCCGTAGGAACTTTATCGTCTTTTCTACGAGTGCCGTTTTTGGGTGACCTTTTGAGCCCAGCTCAATAGCGGAGAGATAAGAAGGAGAGAGTCCCACCCCGTCTGCCATCTGTTTGAGACTGATGTTTTTTGCTGCTCTGTACTGGCGAACCAGGCTACCCCAGGGTGTCATGCCTACTCCCTCTAAAGTGGACAGTGTATTCTAGCATGGCAGATCCCGGCATACAATTCTAACTTATTGATAATTAAGGCTTTATTCCCTTCGTAGCAAAGGGAATTAAAGCTAGTGAACTGCTGACACAACGTCAGTGTAGATGGGGTACAAATTGAGGTGGATGCAGGATATGAAGGCGAACGCATATACCTTATCGAAGGGAAAATGGGTTCAAGAGATAACTTCATAACCCGACAGCTTTTTTATCCATATCGAATGTGGAATGCAAGGGAAGGTAAATAAGGAAGTGGTCCCGTTATTCATCTCTTATACCGATCAAACTTTCGAAATATACCAATATCAATTTAACGACCAAAACCAATACAACTCGATAGAGTTAGTTAAATGTGGTTCCTATGTTTTAGCAAATTCAATTACAGGGCATGTATCATCATCCTTGAGTCATTTCGGCTCCACCGAATTCTTAAAAACAGTGCCACCATTACTTCAAGCGAATGATATTCGAAAGGTCATTGATACAATTTTTGCCATTTCAGTTGGCTTCGATAGTAAATTAGAAATTGCAGAGTGCAACGGGTTTGATGAAAGACAATCTAATTATTATGCTAATGCCGCGCGATATCTAGGATTTTTAGTACTTGAAAATGGTCGTTTTAAATTAACAGAAGAAGGTGTGAACTACATATACTCTCAAAAAAATGAGCGAGATCTAATGATGGTTAGAGCGATGATGTGTTCACCCACAATCAATTCTATCTTAAAAAGTGTGTTAGAAAATGGAGAAACACCAGATACAGAAAGCATCACTATATCAATTCTACTAAACCGACCAGAATTGGGTAATGAGACTGCTGAACGCAGATCGCATACAATTAGAAATTAGTTGAATTGGCTGGTACTGAAATTAAATTAATACAATATTTTAGTTACACTAATAGTGTTATTCTGGTTTACTCTCATTCTCCCACTCGCTTACGATTTCTGACCAGTCAACACTTCTTTCCTTATTGCCGATCCATACATCCCAGAAATCGGGATCTTCTGATTTAGGTCTATGCTCATCTGCTAGTTCATTCATATCTACAAGCACAGGAACAGGAGAAGCCCACCCTAATAAAATAGCTTTTCTCGTGGGCAAGACAGGAAGCTCATTAAGAACGCTTCCTAGTGTATCAGGAACAAGTTTTTTTACGAGTTCCTGATCTCTATCATTCACGATTCTATGTAATAAAAAAGTATTACATTGAGATAGAACGGTTGGTGATAACTCAGAAGGACGTTGTGAAGAAAGCATTAGACCAAGCCCGAACTTACGACCTTCTTTCGCAATTTTTTCAAAAGTCTGACTACATAAACGTGAGGGCGACATCTCATCATTATCGGTATTATATCTACTAATAAAATTGTGCGCTTCCTCCATTACTAACACAGTTGGTAGCAAATTATCATACTTTCTTCGATATCTTTGCAGTGACTCGAACAGTATTCGAGATATAACGGAGATAACTGTATGCAAAATATCTGTAGGTATAATAGATAAATCTATAACAACAACTTCACCATTTTCAGCATCATCCTTAGCAATGTATTTTTCAAGCCACTCTATCAAAGTTATTCCACTGTCAGTACCAATAACTGAGGACATGCGTGTATCTGATAGCATTGTCCTTACACGCATTATTAGAAAATCCACGAATTGTTGTGCATTTTGCTCTTGAGAAAGTCTCTCTAAGTGATTTGGTAAGTCACTTCCCTTAAAATAAACTGGAGAATCCTCATCTGGTCCATCATATATCAGTACACCTCCGAGTTCTGATAGTAACGGCTCGATGGCGTCTATCGCATCCTGTACATCTTTTTGTTGAAAGGCTACGTAATACTCTATAGTTTCACCATTTTTCTCAAAAGACTTGTAGCGACGATATGCTATTTCTGAAATACTATCTGAAGCCGTGTTAATCTCATTTGTCAAATCAGGAACAGTTGATGCGACACTCCTTAGATCCTCTACAACACTATCAAGTAAATACCCAAATTTTGTTGCCTCTGATTTATATTCTGTATAACTTAAAGACTTTTTAAAAGAAACTGAGATACTAGAAAGATATCGCCTTAAATGAAGGTTTTTATCCTCAAAACCATCTAAATTACCTCCCCGTAGTTCTCTAAGCGCTCGCCTTAAAAGTGGTCTCTGTGTTCTACCACTTGCTTGTGTAATAGAACTCCACTCGTAGCTATTCCACATCCATGCGGGGACTTTTAGTTGCTCAATATCATTATTTTCACCCGATAAAGCAACACTAAATTTTCTCACTTTCCCTGCAATATCATCGAATGCATTCGAATATTCACCATTAGGATCAAGTACAATGAAACGAGCATTAAGATTTTTACTCGTTTCCCTTTGTTTCTGTTTTGCAGCATCAATCGACCAGCGTATCAGGCCTGCAACTGAGCAAGATTTTCCACTGCCAGTATTACCAAGAACTGCAATATGCCTGCCAAATATTTTATCCGGTGAAACGTATACACTAGCGTTAGCAGCAAAAGGTGAGGTACCTATTTTTACACACGCATTCTTATCATTATTTTCTACTATGGCTTGCAATTGCTTTAAAGTTGGTATTGCGACAGGATCACCTACCGAAGGGTAACTATAAACACCTCTCTCTAACTCATAATATGACTCTCCATCATCTAATGTGATACTTTTTATAACTCCAAGCGGATTAACTGACATCTTCCTTAATGGAAATGGCAAGTCAACTAAATCAAAATCTTTTAGCCCATGCCTCTTTGGATATGATGAATGTTCAATACCAATCCAGGATATAATCCCTACTAGTGCACCCGATTCATTAGGAATAAGTACAAAACCATTTATTTTTGGAAATGATGTGGGACTACCTGTATTTAATGCAGTGTTTTGCGGCGCATTGAGGTCTAATGTTACTTTTATCTCACGCGGGGAAACAAAGTCGACTGTTCCAATTGTAAGATTACGTATATCGTTAAAGTTTAAGCCATCAGAACTCATTGCCCAGTTTCACCTTGGACAAAAGTGTCATGTTGATTTCCACGCTTTTCTCTTACTCGCTGTTCGCGTTCCGTTATGCGATCAATGGCTGCTTTAGGAAGATAATTTTCTACAAGTACTTTGAAATCACCAAAATGCTTTCCTATTAACAGCGTAAATTGAGAAGGATTGTTAGCTTCCACAAATTCTGGTATACGACCATCTGCGTCACTCCTTGCAATTATGACTATATGTGTCGATGGAATGCTTAACATATCTTTAAGTACACGATTCACATGTGAATCGCCAAAACCATATCCATAGGTTACAACAACAGAATTTGGTCGACATACTGCCGTTGAATAATCTTTAAATAGCTCAGAATACGGATAAAATGCTGTTTCTATACCTTTTGAAGCGTTAGGATAAATGACAATATGTTCAAATGGTTCAGTAGGAATTATCGGATTATCCTTTGATGCACCGAATGGCAACAATGACTTAATAATATCTGTGTTACTAAACAACCAATCTAAAGACCCATGTAGCTTGGTGTATTTTATTACGCCTTCTACATATCGAGGCTCACCTCTGATGCCTGGAGGATTATAATGATAGTCGAGCTCAAGTTTATTCATTCTGAAAACCGGACATATTTTCCCAGTAAAACGATCCAGTATCAAAATACCAGCTATATCACATGCATATTCTATAAACCTGTCATAATTAGTTGTAAAGACCTGCAATCTGTCACGTGATGCTGTACGGCTTGCAAAGCTTATCAAAAATGATCTGAGGTAGGCGAGTCCCTTGTCCTGATTACCCAAAAAGTTATTTTCAGTAGTTAATACATTTTGTATAAATTCGAGTAGCTTTAGATCAATTTCCTTTTTCAACTTCTTAGTATTTGGATCATTATTTTTTTCACCACTCTCTTGTATCACAAGTCCTTTGTATAATTCAATTGCTACCCGGAGGTCATCTTCCATGTTTGCAGCGCCGCGTCCCATTTCTTTCGCTTGTGCTTCTGCAATATTTTTAATTTTCTCACCAAGATATTCAAAGCTCATTCGTCCCATGCCTTGTGCAGCCGTTCCTGAAATTGCTGTAACAGCTGCAGTGAGACCTGACCCAGCGAGTAGCGCGAGATGTTCGCTTTGAAATACTGCTGTCAGCCAAGGTTCGATTTTCTCCCTTAGTTGTTTAACGTCCTCAACATTGACTTCATCAAAATAAATACACTCGTTTCCGATAAGTAAAATATTACTTTTTTTCCAATCGATATTCATTTGCTTTCCTGTAATTGATAAAGTCTTTTTTAAACAATCCCTTTTCTAGCTCGAAATTATTGGAAATGGTTGGGTATTAATAAAAACACAAACGCCCAATTTTAATTGGGCGTTTGGTATGGTTTGCAACTTATAGTCACCGCATTTGCATCTTTTGGGGTCCAATTTGCAACTTATGCCCTAACCCACATTTGAAGTTCTTTATGTTTATTCATAGGAATTACCCGCACTTAGAATCTCCACAATTCAAGCAGGTCATGCAGCCGTCCATTTTGATCACGGCTTTGGTGTTACATTTACCACATAACTGTGCCCCTTCAGGGAAGTCAGATTTGTTGGTTTCTTCGGCTTGCTGGACTGATTTTTCAAACTGGGCGCGTTTTTCTTCGATGAGTTTTTGTTGATGTTCATCAAGCCCGTCATTTTTGAGCAAACCAATCATGCGTAGGTGGCATTCAATGGCATCACCAATTTCCGCCACCAGTGATGGCATGTACTTGCCACCTTTTTTGAAATAACCACCGCGTGGGTCGAATACGGAGTGCAGCTCTTCGACTAAGAAGGTCACATCGCCGCCTTTTCTAAATACGGCGGAGATAATCCGCGTTAAGGCGACAATCCATTGGAAGTGGTCCATGTTTTTACTGTTAATGAAGATCTCAAACGGGCGACGTAGTTCGTGCTCGGTACCCGGGTTTAAAATCACATCGTTAATTGTCACATATAGAGCATGTTCGGTTAACGGGGTTTTAATTTTATAGGTACTACCGAGTAGCATCTCGGGTCGTTCCAGCTTTTCATGCATCTGAACGACATTGGTTTCCTCAGCTTGATCACCTCGCGCCTGCGCTAAAGCGGCTTCGGCGGCGTTATCATCGGCGTCATCTTTGGCGACCTCGTAGCCGACTATTTTACTTTTAAATTGAATTGCCATTGTCTGCGTATCCTCTGCTGTTGTTCCTGCACACGTCGTTGTTGTTGTAACTGCTGCCTACGTTGTTTTTGGGCTATCATCGAACGTTGTGTGGTGGTCATCAGTGCTCCTGTTCAAATTCATCATCATTTCTCACCTCCTTGTGTACCGGTTATGCCGGGGCGCCCACCTTAGCGCAACGATTTTTACGTTTGGTATTTTCTTGTGTAATTCTAGAATTTACCGTAGTAGCCTTCTTTTAATGCATCAAAAAGGTTGGCTGCGGTATGAATTTCACCATCGTATTCAATTTCTTCATTACCTTTGACTTCCACCACCTCGCCATCATCTAAGGTAAAACGATAGGTAGTGCTTTCTAGGTCTTGCTCTTTGACCAACACACCTTGGAACGCTTCGGGGTTAAAGCGGAAGGTGGTGCAACCTTTTAAGCCTTGCTTATAGGCATAGCGATAAATATCTTTGAAGTCTTCAAACGGATAATCGGTGGGTACGTTGGCCGTTTTCGAGATGGAGGAGTCC
>CAZPAE010000121.1:0-7284 GCA_964584455.1 uncultured Thioalkalispiraceae bacterium | reverse complement strand
CTTGTGGGCGATTTTTAACGTAGTTGTTATGTGTTTTGCGACTCATTAAACATGACCTCTTGCCCTACTAAAATATCAGCTTAATTTTACTTTTTGTAAAGTTTGCTTGACTAAAAACACAGCCTGACCTAAGATCCATGTAAAGAACACTTTACATGGATAAAGGAACCGACACAATGAATAAGATTCAGACAAACCCGAGCCGTTGGGATGCGAAGGTTAAGAAAAACACTCTACACCTTCACTATTGGACATGGACGTGGGTATTCAGTATTGGCTTACTGGGTATTGGCCCTCAGCTCATTTGGAATTTCAATATCTTGGGCACCGTTGTTGCCGGCCTGATTAATATCGGCGTTGGTATTGGAATGATTATGGCCAACATACGTTACGTGAAAGAGCAGGATGAAATGCACCAAAAAATCTTTCTCGAAGCAGCGGCGCTAACATTGGGCGTTACCATAGTATTTGGGGGTAGCTACCAGCTATGGGGTGTTATCTCTTTTGAACCCCAAGTATGGCATTTAATGGCTGTGATGGGCCTTACCTTTACCGCTGGCATGGCCATTATCACGCGGAAATACCAATGAAAAATCGTTTAAAGGTACTTCGCGCTGAGCGCAATTGGACTCAGGCAGACTTAGCTGCTGAGCTGGCTGTTTCCCGGCAGACAATTAATGCAATAGAGAAAGGTAAGTTTGACCCTAGTTTGCCTTTGGCTTTCAAAGCCGCCAAATTATTTGGCTTGCCGATAGAAGATATTTTTCAGCATGACACAGAATAGAAAAGTTACATAAACCAACCCAACGATCACCACCTTTGTACGCGGTCAAACCGCCGTTACTTGTGTCTGTTTCAAACTGAGATTTAAGCCTCCCATCTTTAGCGATAGCAGAAAGCAAAGGCTCGTTGTTTGAAGTGTACCTGTCAGGATGAAAGTTGATAGTAACCGGATAACACGGAGCTGGTGAAGCACTCTTAGATTTTGCTCTTACATTCTCTATAGCTTGGGCTATTACATTGTCACTCATGAACTTTCCGCTTCAGATAAAGAGCATAACGCGGTGATAGTGGGCGAGCAGAAAAACCAACGTTTTTTTAGGAGTCCGTTTGATTACTTTGGTTGATTATCTGTTCTAGCTTTTCTACCCAAATAACCACCATGGTGTCTTAAACCATATTCTTCTTTCGTAAAGCCTTTTGCCTCCATAGTAGCGATGGCAATAGCGTCACTTATTGCTAACATAACGGCAATCGTTGTGGTGGGCGTTAAGTCAAGCGGGCATGCCTCTTGGTGTATCCCCATGTCTAAAACAACTTCACAGTGTTCCCTTAGCTCAGAATCAGGGTGTGAAGTAACGCCTACGATATGCGTCACACCTAAATGACGCGATAGCTCTAATATTTCTATCACTTCTCTCGATTTACCGCTTGTTGAAAAAGCGATAAGAATGTCACTAGGACTGACTATACCCAGATCACCGTGCGCTGCCTCAGCAGCATGCAAAAATACCGATGGCGAACCTGTAGAACTCAATGTAGCTGAAAATTTATGAGCAATATGCCCTGCCTTACCTATCCCAGTGGTGATAATTTTGCTCGGACAATCAATGATTAAATTCACGACGCTTTCAAATGACTCATCAACTTTAATCGACTGGA
Source organism: uncultured Thioalkalispiraceae bacterium (assembly GCA_964584455.1). Taxonomy (GTDB): domain Bacteria; phylum Pseudomonadota; class Gammaproteobacteria; order UBA6429; family Thiohalophilaceae; genus CAZPAE01. The sequence goes on along the minus strand of CAZPAE010000121.1, from coordinate 5,622 downwards.
TTGCTTTAGCTTCTTCGCTCAAAACATATTTAATTCTTTCAGTAATTTTCATTTGCTATCCAATTTTTATTGCTCACCTAACAACGAGCTTGTGGGGTGCATAACGAAGCGCTTGTTATAAGCCATTTGTCTAATAAAGGACAAGCGGATTCAGTCAATTAATGAAAGTTTCTAATTACTTTCCATCTTTCGCTTAAGAGAATCAAACTCTTTCTGCCATTTGCGGTATAAGAATTGACTTGTCAAATATGTTGTGTAAGTTTTCTTAGCAAAATCTTGATACTCGATTCTCACAGTCAAGCCAACCCATACCCCATTTTGCCGCTTGGATACATGGTAAATATATATACGTTCTGGATGGGTTGGAAATGTCTCCGTAATCTTCGCTATGAAAACTCGATCCACTGGATCACTTTTGACTAGTGGTTCAACACAAACCAAATCATGATCATTCGAAGGTTTCACTGTTCTTCTGGCTAATTTACATGATTTTTTAAGCTCTTTTATTACTTCCGGTTCGGTCACGCCAGAGATAAATACCCTCGGGCTATCAATTCTTGGTGGTTTATCTGAGGCAGCACAACCATTTAATATTAAAATCAAGACCAACAAACTTTGGGTAGATAATATTCGCATTGATTGTTCCTCTTAGTTAAACAGTCGAAATCCGCAAACGGGGACAGTCCCCTTTTTCCATAAACGAGCATTGGGCATGGCGCTCCAATACTCGATTGCTTCATCCATGTTTAATACTTCTTGGGCTTATAACGCCGCTGTAAATTGCGGCTACGAAGTAGACGTCAATTTGACGGCCTTGTTAGGCAACCATGATCTAATAGTGTCGTGATGTGTTGACCAAGCATCCCAGGCTATTTTAGCCCATTCTTTAACAATAGCTTTGTGCTCTTTCGCCGATTTAGCCCTATAAACATCTGCTGCCGTGATTGAACCTAAATCTTTAGGCGGTTCAAGAAAAATAAATGAATGCTTATCTCTAGCCGCCTCCAGCATAGCATCATTAGCATTTTCAGCTCTAAGATCATGTTCTAAGAACATACATAGTCTAATCAGATGCAAGCCAACCGACTGTATGCTCTGGCGGTCTGTTGAACCAGGATGCTGAACTGCATAAGCATCAACGGTTAATCGATGAACTTCAAAATATGCAGGATCGCTATATTCGCGCGATAAAACCTCACCATAAACTGACCAACATCCCGGCGATGAACTCATGTACCGATGCATAGGTCCATCAATATTCGGGTATTCCCCGCCACAACTAAAACATTTTATGGTATCCATATTCGTACTATGTGTGAGATAAATTTGAGTTGGTCAAATCATCTTGCTCAACGGTTACCCCATATTTTAGATACCGCTCGATCACTTCCAAGAAAACCAACAATGATACTAATAAACCCCACGATAAAAAACACGACTACTGGTATCAGATATCCATACCCTTGTGTCCCGATGGAAAAGTAGACTGTAATCATACTTAGCACAATAAAAAGAAAGCCCACGATAAACAATATTTTCCGGTTAAGTGATTTGTATTTGTAAGGCTCATCACCTTTCTCAAAATGACTAAGCACAAACCAAAATATTTTTCTAAGTTGTGGTTTCATATTATTTTTTATATCGCTTCAACTAAGTAATAATTTACACATAACGCTTTAAGCAGCGGCACCAGCTTTGCTGGCGTCCTGCTAGCTTAATTTATTATATTTTATTTGTTTCTTTGAACCAAACTAAACCAGTTCCCAGAGTTATCTTTGCCCATCGCTTCGATACCATAAAACTGTTCTGCGGGTGGTTGGGTAAATTCTACCCCTTTAGCTACAAGCTCTTCATATGTTTTTTGACAATTTTCTGTTTCAAAAACACCGACTCCAAATGCACCGTCTTCAATTAAACTACGTATTTTGTCAGATGCATCTTTCGTGAACATCGGCCCTTCTTTGGGCTCAGCCAACACCAGTTCAAGTTGTGGTTGAGATTTGGGATGTACAGTTAACCAACGAAAACCTCCCTCTACTGTCATGTCATCACCGACCTCGAATCCGAGCTTGTTTTTATAGAAATCAAGAGCTTCTTCTTGGTTAAGTACATATACTGTTACATGTGCTATAGATGTAATCATCTCTATATTCCTAGTTGTTAAATTATTCTTATTTTATAAAAATAACCAAAATCATATTTCTCCAATATTGCTCAATTAACAGATTTACCCAAAAAGTGATAGGCATAACAGGCAGGTATAGCCTGCGATGGAAAATGGAAAGCTTCAGTAGACAAAGCCCACAGCTTACGGCGATATAAAGTAGGCGCCATACCGACTTGCTTGAAAAACAATGAAGAAAAGCTACCAAGACTTATATAGCCTACTCGCTCGCAAACCTCTGAGACACTTAAGTTTTCCGTAATAAGCATTTTCTTAGCTTTTTCGATTCTAAGCCGAATCAAGAATTCGTTTGGCGTTTCTCCATAAACCTTCTTGAAAACACGCAAAAAATGATAAGGGGACATATTTGAGTATTTTGCTACACTGGCTAAGCTGAACGGGGCAAGGTAATTATCAGCGATATAATCCCTACCAGCGTTCAATCTTTCAAATTTATAGTTAGTAGCTATAAAAGATACCTCTTAGTCCACGCAAAATATAACGCCGCCAGCAGGGGCTGATCAACCAGAGCGAAACGGCGGTTTGGCAGTCTCTCTGGCTGGTTTTGTTATGTGATGATAGGTACGCCATATAATAATGCGCCAACTAAAAAATAAACAGTAAGACCAACAGAGGCTTTGTGCTTTAACTTGTAAAACAATACTTGCTGTACCGCCCTAAATACCCATAAACACGAAATTAACACTAGCAGTGTATTGCCTAGTCTGGTATTTAATAGCTCACTAGTGTGAACAAATGAAATATAGGCAAAAATAAAAAATATAAATGTAATGCTTATATTCAGTACTTGCATTGTTGACCTGTTTACATAGCTTAATGACTCTAACGTCTTTGGCCACTTGAATATGTTCCAAAAAAGCACATGAAAAACAATAAGGCCAACCGTATAGATGCCACCAGCAATTATAAAAATTTCACTCATTCTTGTTTATTCACATAACGTTTGAAACCAGCCGCGCCGTATTTAGGCGTCGGCTGGGTTGAGTTGTTAGCGGAGTATTTTCGCTATTACACCAATTCCTACCAAATGCCCATTATTTTGCAACATGATGCGGCTTCCTTCGTATCCTTTAAGTTTACCATTTATCTTTAGAGTAAACTCTGTGACATCTCCAGGCTTATAGCTACCTTCAGAGAGCACCGTACATGTAGAATCTGTGCCTTCAGACCATATATTGATAGCTTTTCCCTTTGAAAGAAAAACTCCCTTATTATTTGCCTCTGCCTGAGTTAGTAAATAAAAACTGCCATGAAACTCTTTAATACCTCTAGTAGTGTTTTCTCTAGTTCTATTAGTTCTAATTTTAGAAAGCACATTAAAGGTTTCTTTGATCCCCATTCCAGACAATGGAGATCCACTAAAAGCAGATTTTCGATCATAAAAAACAAGTGTGGAATCACCGCCTACTTCATAATTAGAAAGCAGTTCTCGCATTTCAAGTTCTTCTAGTTCAAGTAACTCGACTGCATCTTTAGGAGCTACTTTATGAAGTGTTTTTAAATTAGCTAGAAGAACAGCAATAATCGGGACTCTTGCCTGTCTAGCGATAATTATATGTTCTCTATCTATTGGTAATGGCCCCATAGTAGAATCTACAACTACTACAGCTATAGTCGACTTTCTTAGTTGGTTAGCTATTTGAATATTTGATGCACCAGGTAATATAGTGGTAATTACATCACCAGTCTTGCTTATTTGAGCCTTCTTTTTATTCCCTATCAACTTTTCCTTAATATTGAACTCATTAAGCACTTCTTTAAAAACTTGTTCCCTGTAATTGTCACCAATTAAAGCAATTGAGTTACCTGCTAAAACATCAGTCGACATTAGTATAAGAAAAAAAATAAAAGTTTTGTAAATACTTGGCATTCGTTATTGCCTCATTTTAACCGCTAACAGTTATTTATGTAGACGGCTGCCTTTTACCTTCTTATCTCGCTAGCAATATAAGTCCAGAATATCGGTAAAAAGACGCTTCTGTTCAGATATTACACTTTATTTTATTTTTGCTAGTAATGCTATCTCGGATGTGGAAGAGTAAAAGATTACCCGTTTGTGGAAAGATTCACGGCATTAATGCAGCGCAATCAAATGTTCCCGGCAACGTTTTTGTGGCTTGTCTTACCTTGAGTGTGCCAGAGACTGTCTTCAGGGCGCCCGCCATAGACGCGCCGGGCAGTCGCCGTTGCCATTAGGGAAAAGCAAACTGCCATGAACAAAGCAGTGATATCAACGCCCAGGGTTGCGGGTGACAGATGTACCCACAGATGAGAGCCCGGCATGATCCAGGCCAGTAAGGAAGCCAAGGGAATGAATAACGTGGTCACCACGGCAAACCATAACAGCTCTACCGCAGCTCGACCGGGACCTCGCAAAAAGGCCCAAGCGATGCCGGTAAAAAATAGCACATAGTAAATAATCATATGCCAGCTTGTGAGATCATCCACGTAACCGTTAAGCCATTTTGCCGCAGCAATGGAAGCAGAGATACCACTAATACAACCCAGGCTTACACCAACAGTCAGTGACGCCATGATACTCGTATCTTTACGCTGAATCGGTACCTGTTTGTCGCGGCGTTGTTTTTTACGCCGGCTTTCTACCCAGAGCAGGTTACCAGTGTAAAACAGCCAGGCACCGGATAGCCCAAGAATAAAATAAATCCAACGTACTGTGTCGCCACCATAAAGCGCCATGTGCAATGCGAAAAAGCTACTGATCGTGGTTGATGCATCACTCTGTAAGCCAGGCATAAATTCCAGAGACAGTGCCTCACCGGTATAAGGATTGATCGGCACAAATCCACCTAAGTATCTTGGCATCACCCCGGTCATATCATGGCCCCATACCCGCACCTGAGCTCGTGGTGTATTAACTGCAATATAGTGCAACATATAAGGCTCAAAACTAGGGGAAAGCGCCTTGGCACGCGCCACTATTTCAAGTGGAGGAAGCATTGCGGTAGGATCTGTCGGCTGATCAGGTGGCGGTGGAGGAACCGCGGGGCGGAATATTTCGCTTAGCTCTCCATCATGGAACATCTGATCCTGCACATCATAGATAGGATCATGAAATGCAAATGCAATGGAAGTCAGTGCCATAACTAAATGAAATGGCAGGCTAGCAATGCCAACCACATTATGTGCATCCAGCCACATGCGTTTGAGGTTTTTCCCTAGTCGCAGAGCAAAAAAATCTTTCACCAGCGTAGGCAGCAACACAATCAGCCCGGATACCAGTGCCAGTGTGTAAAGTACCGCAATCACCCCCATGAACCAGCGATTCTCTTCGGTATCAAAAGGCAGCCCTACAACGCGATGTAAGGTATCAATGAACTCAGCTAATTGCGACGGGTGGACTTCCTGACTAACATAACCACTGTCTGTGTTTAGCGTGGCGGTGTAATGCCGGTTTTCATGACTACCATGATCATGTG